>NZ_VMLH01000009.1:0-23234 GCF_013276595.1 Streptococcus sp. 10824 | reverse complement strand
TTGATAACCACTGTCAGACAAGATTTTACCAGCTTGTCCGATATTTCTGCGACTCATTTTGAACAACTTCATATCATGACAATAGTTCACAGTGATCTCCAAAGAAACAATTCTCCCTTGACTTGTGACAATCGCTTGAGCCTTCATAGCGTGGCATTTCTTTTTACCAGAATCATTCGCTAATTGTTTTTTAGGGCGATTGATTTTTACTTCCGTCGCATCAATCATTACCGTATCCTCAGAACTGAGAGGAGTTCTTGAAATCGTAAAACCACTTTGAACAAGAGTTACTTCAACCCATTGACTCCGATGGGTTAAGTTGCTTTCGTGAATACCAAAATCAGCCGCAATTTGTTCATAAGTTCGATATTCTCGCACATATTGAAGTCGCCATAAGAAGGTCTTCTAGGCTTAGTTTAGGTTTTCGTCCCCCTTTTGCGTGTTTACCTTGATAAGCTGTTTTCAATACAGCTAACATCTCTTCAAAAGTGGTACGCTGAATACCAACAAGGAGCTTGAATCGTGCATCAGTTAGTTGTTTGCTTGCTTCATAATTTTATTGTATCATATTTTTGTTTCACAGGAAGTCTAATAAATAAAAACTCTTTAAAATTTTGTTGGGAAAATGGGAAAAGATATAAATGGAAACTTAGTATAACACTTGGAAAACTCTGTAAAAATAGTAAGTCAATTCATGCTTCGTTTTTTCTCTAGGGAAGTTGGGCGGCTATATTTCTATGACCATTTGTCGGAATAAACATCCCTGCCAAGGGTCTATAGAAAAACTTTTGTTATCAGATTTAGATGCCCAACTTGTCATTTATACTCTTTCATATAGGACTTTCTATAAGGATGGAAAAAAGAAGGGAAATTTGATAAGATAGGAATATGGATTTTGAAAAAATTGAACAAGCTTATACCTATTTACTAGAGAATGTCCAAGTCATCCAAAATGATTTGACGACCAACTTTTATGACGCCTTGGTGGAGCAAAATAGCATCTATCTGGATGGCGAGACTGAGCTAAATCAGGTCAAGGAGAACAATCAGGCTCTTAAACGCTTAGCGCTTCTCAAAGAAGAATGGCTCAAGACCTACCAGTTTCTCTTGATGAAGGCTGGGCAGACAGAGCCCCTGCAGGCTAATCACCAGTTTACGCCAGATGCTATTGCCTTGCTTTTGGTATTTATTGTGGAAGAGTTGTTTACAGAGGAAGAAATCACTATCCTCGAAATGGGTTCTGGCATGGGAATTCTGGGCGCTACTTTCTTGACCTCGCTTGATAAAAAGGTGGATTACTTGGGAATGGAAGTGGATGATTTGCTGATTGATTTGGCAGCTAGCATGGCAGACGTGATCGGATTGCAGGCTGGCTTTGTCCAAGGAGATGCCGTTCGTCCACAAATGCTCAAAGAAAGCGATGTGGTCATCAGCGACTTGCCGGTCGGCTATTATCCTGATGATGCCGTTGCGTCGCGTCATCAAGTTGCTTCTAGCCAAGAATATACTTACGCCCATCACTTGCTCATGGAACAAGGGCTTAAGTATCTCAAGTTAGACGGATACGCTATTTTTCTAGCTCCGAGTGATTTGTTGACCAGCCCTCAAAGTGATTTGTTAAAAGGGTGGCTGAAAGAAGAGGCGAGTCTGGTTGCTATGATTAGTCTGCCTGAAAATCTCTTTGCCAATGTCAACCAATCTAAGACTATTTTTATCTTACAGAAGAAAAATGAAATAGCAGTAGAGCCTTTTGTGTATCCACTTGCTAGCTTGCAAGGTGCAAGCATTTTAATGAAATTCAAAGAAAATTTTCAAAATTGGAGCAAAGGTACTGAAATATAAAATAGATTTTGTTATAATAGTTGAAAACGCTTAAAAGAGGTAATTGATAATGACAAAAACAATCGCAATAAATGCAGGAAGTTCAAGTTTAAAATGGCAATTATACTTAATGCCAGAAGAAAAAGTATTGGCGAAAGGCTTGATTGAACGTATCGGTTTGAAAGATTCAATTTCAACTGTAAAATTTGATGGCCGTTCTGAACAACAAATTTTAGATATCGAAAATCACACACAAGCTGTTAAAATCTTATTGGATGACTTGATTCGTTTCGATATTATCAAGGCCTATGATGAGATTACAGGTGTTGGACACCGTGTTGTTGCGGGTGGAGAATATTTCAAAGAATCAACAGTTGTTGAGGGGGATGTTTTAGAAAAAGTTGAAGAGTTGAGTTTGTTGGCTCCTCTCCACAATCCAGCCAATGCAGCAGGTGTTCGTGCCTTCAAGGAATTGTTGCCAGACATTACCAGTGTAGTTGTTTTTGATACTTCCTTCCACGCAAGTATGCCAGAGAAAGCTTATCGCTACCCTCTACCAACAAAATATTACACAGAAAACAAGGTTCGTAAATACGGTGCTCATGGTACAAGTCACCAGTTTGTAGCAGGAGAAGCTGCAAAACTCTTGGGACGTCCATTAGAAGACTTGAAGTTGATTACCTGTCATATTGGTAACGGAGGCTCAATTACAGCTGTGCAAGCCGGCAAATCTGTTGATACTTCTATGGGCTTCACTCCTCTGGGTGGTATTATGATGGGAACGCGTACAGGGGACATTGATCCAGCTATCATTCCTTATTTAATGCAATATACAGAGGATTTTAATACACCAGAAGATATCAGTAGTGTTCTTAATCGTGAATCGGGTCTTTTGGGAGTTTCTGCTAATTCTAGCGATATGCGTGACATAGAAGCTGCTGTAGCAGAAGGGAATCACGACGCTAGCTTGGCTTATGAAATGTATGTTGACCGTATTCAAAAACATATCGGTCAGTACCTTGCAGTACTAAATGGAGCAGATGCCATTGTTTTCACAGCAGGTGTTGGTGAAAATGCAGAAAATTTCCGTCATGATGTAATCTCAGGAATTTCGTGGTTTGGTTGTGATGTTGATGATGAAAAGAATATCTTTGGTGTGACAGGAGACATCTCAACAGATGCAGCGAAGATCCGTGTCTTGGTTATTCCAACAGATGAAGAATTAGTCATTGCCCGTGATGTTGAACGCTTGAAAAAATAAGTGAAACTAAAAAAATATTCAATACAAGGAGTTGGGAAAGTTATTTTTCCAGCTTCTTTTTTTTAAACTTAACTAGCTTTGAAAGGTAGAAGTCATAGATAGCGGTGGATGATTTTAAGAAGCCTTATAGTGGATTGAGATATAGTATATTGAGTCAAGAATAGGATACATCGGTTTCTGAAATATTGTTAAAAATGAGGATGAATTTCTCAATCAATTTGTTCATATTCTATTTCAACATACTATAAAATGTGAATAAATTAATTAGCTGATTTCAATGCATTTCTAAAAATGTATTAGAAGTCGTATTGTGCTGTTGTAATTTAAATTTGCTATAAAAGTGATAAAAGATAACTTATTTCCAATTTTCGCTTAGAATGACAGGTAGCATCAATTAATATTTTATATTATGTCAATTTTTGATTGTATCCGCTTACAATTTATGCTATAATAGTACAGCAATAAGTTATAAGAGCTGTTGTATCGTTCTTGGTTTATAGTTATGGAGGTAACATCATGGGTACTATTATGGAATTTGCCACAGAAAAACAGATTGAATCATTTCTTTCAACTTGTCATATCGAGGGACAAAGGAATTTTCTGATGGCTTTTAAGAAAAAGACATGGCTGAAATCCTTTATTGATTTTTTCATTATAGGAGGAGTCTACTATGTTCAGTCGAGTGTGAAGCCAAAGATTATGTCATTCACATCTAAGGGGATTTACTTGATGGACATTAGTGATGTAACTGAAAATCGGCCTAATCAAGTCATTGAAATGTCCTGGAGTCAAGTTGAAGATTTTAGTTATAACACCGTCTTGAACACAGTTAGAATTAAATGGCACTATCAAAGTGAACAGTACATCTTTTCAGTAGATGTAGGTAATATCAGTCAACATTTAGGACAGTATCAATTTAACAAACAACATTATGACTATTTAGCACAACACGATTTCTTTCAGAAAGAGTGAATGACATGAAAAAGATAATTACAAAATGTATTGTTATTGCTACGACTTTGCTTATTATGGTACCGAGTTTTATAGGGATTGCATACGCTAATGAAACAAAGGTTCCAAATACAACTGTAGAGTATATTGATGTTGCCGAAGTAGAGAAGGATTTGAAATTCTTGTTTACAGAAGCGACGAGTTATGAGAATGGCGTTCTTTATGTTAATAAAGAATTATTGACAGAACGCTATGGCACTTTAGCACCGTATATTGTAATGGGCATTGAACGTATTTATACAGAGCTTAATTTGGTTCAAAACTTGCAAGCCTCTTTACAAGATAGAGATTTTGTTTCATGTATGCGTGATGAGTTGATTGGTATGATTCCAGGTATGGAACTTGTTGATTTAATGAGAGGGGACATTATCAGTTATATTCAAGGTAAAATGTGGGGCAAAGCTGCCTCATATATAGCAATGGAACTTGCTAAATTTGGCATGAAGAGTAACGTTGCAGGAATCGTTGCACAATTAGGAATCTCTGCTGGAAAATGTGCTATTTGGGGTTAGTTATGCTTAAATACTTGTAATTAAGAAGGTTAAAATGATAATTCTGTCTTTAATGAATGTGATAAAGTGGTTGGAAAATAAATTTTCTAACCATTTTGTCGTTTTTAGTGTTTACAGGGAAAATGACTTCAAATTTTTTAAGTTTTAAGTATAGACTGTTACGGGAACGGTAGACATTGTGACAATAAGAAAGAGAATGAAAGCACGACGAAAAGGATTAAAAAATAAACAAGAGAATATTGGTAGAATTGTCCAAAACCTTGCTATGATTGGCTTTTTTGAAAAATATGGTATAATAGTAGTAATTTAATAGATGGAGTTGAGTTTTGAAGAAAAACTTTCGTGTAAAAAGAGAGAAAGATTTTAAGGCGATTTTCAAGGAGGGGACAAGTTTTGCCAATCGCAAATTTGTCGTCTACCAACTAGAAAACCAGAAAAACCATTTTCGAGTAGGTCTATCAGTTAGCAAAAAGCTGGGGAATGCGGTCACTAGAAATCAAATCAAGAGACGAATCCGACATATTATCCAGAATGCAAAAGGGAGTCTGGTAGAAGATGTCGACTTTGTTGTCATTGCTCGAAAAGGGGTTGAAACCTTGGGATACGCAGAGATGGAGAAAAATCTACTCCACGTATTAAAATTATCAAAGATTTACCAGGAAGGAAATGGGAGTGAAAAAGAAACTAAAGTTGACTAGTTTGCTAGGACTGTCTCTATTGATCATGACAGCCTGTGCGACTAATGGGGTAACTAGCGATATTACAGCCGAATCGGCTGATTTTTGGAGTAAATTGGTTTACTTCTTTGCGGAAATCATTCGCTTTTTATCGTTTGATATTAGTATCGGAGTGGGGATTATTCTCTTTACGGTCTTGATTCGTACAGTCCTCTTGCCAGTCTTTCAGGTGCAAATGGTGGCTTCTAGGAAAATGCAGGAAGCTCAGCCACGCATTAAGGCGCTTCGAGAACAATATCCAGGTCGAGATATGGAAAGCAGAACCAAACTAGAGCAGGAAATGCGTAAAGTATTTAAAGAAATGGGTGTCAGACAGTCAGACTCTCTTTGGCCGATTTTGATTCAGATGCCGGTTATTTTGGCCCTGTTCCAAGCCCTATCAAGAGTTGACTTTTTAAAGACAGGTCATTTCTTATGGATTAACCTTGGTGGTGTAGATACAACCCTTGTTCTTCCGATTTTAGCAGCAGTATTCACCTTTTTAAGTACTTGGTTGTCCAACAAAGCTTTGTCTGAGCGAAATGGCGCTACGACTGCGATGATGTATGGGATTCCAGTCTTGATTTTTATCTTTGCAGTTTATGCGCCAGGTGGAGTCGCCCTATACTGGACAGTGTCTAATGCTTATCAAGTCTTGCAAACCTATTTCTTGAACAATCCATTCAAGATTATCGCAGAGCGCGAGGCCGTAGTACAGGCACAAAAAGATTTGGAAAATAGAAAAAGAAAAGCCAAGAAAAAGGCTCAGAAAACGAAATAATAAGGAGGAATCTGGTAATGGTAGTATTTACAGGTTCAACTGTTGAAGAAGCAATCCAGAAAGGATTGAAAGAATTAGATATTCCAAGAATGAAGGCTCATATCAAAGTCATTTCTAGGGAGAAAAAAGGCTTTCTTGGTCTATTTGGTAAAAAACCAGCCCAAGTGGATATTGAAGCGATTAGTGAAACGACTGTTGTCAAAGCAAATCAACAGGTAGTAAAAGGCGTTCCGAAAAAAATCAATGATTTGAACGAGCCTGTGAAGACGGTTAGTGAAGAAACCGTTGACCTTGGTCATGTAGTTGATGCTATTAAAAAAATAGAGGAAGAAGGTCAAGGTATTTCTGATGAAGTCAAGGCTGAAATCTTAAAACATGAAAGACATGCCAGCACTATCTTAGAAGAAACTGGTCACATTGAGATTTTAAATGAACTTCAAATCGAGGAAGCGATGAGGGAAGAAGCAGGCGCTGATGACCTTGAAACTGAGCAAGACCAAGCTGAAAGTCAAGAACTAGAAGACTTGGGCTTGAAAGTTGAAACGAACTTTGATATTGAACAAGTAGCTACGGAAGTAATGGCTTATGTTCAAACGATTATTGATGACATGGATGTTGAGGCTACACTTTCAAATGACTATAACCGTCGTAGCATCAATCTACAAATTAACACCAACGAACCAGGTCGTATTATCGGTTACCATGGTAAAGTCTTGAAGTCCTTGCAACTGTTGGCTCAAAATTATCTTTATAATAGCTATTCAAGAACCTTCTATATTACAATCAATGTCAATGATTATGTTGAACACCGTGCAGAAGTCTTGCAGACCTATGCGCAAAAATTGGCGACTCGTGTTTTAGAAGAAGGCCGCAGTCATCAAACAGATCCCATGTCAAATAGCGAACGCAAGATTATCCACCGTATTATTTCACGTATGGATGGCGTGACTAGTTACTCTGAGGGTGACGAGCCCAATCGCTATGTCGTTGTAGATACAGAATAAGTAAAATCAGGGTTGACCTGATTTTTTGCTAGCTAGAGGAGATGAAACGGATGTTGAATAAGATAAGAGATTATTTAGACTTTGCTGGTTTGCAGTACCGTAATCCTGATAAAGCGGGAGCAGAGCGAGAGAAGATGCTGGAATTGCGCTATAAAGGCCAAGAGGCACGAAAGGCTTTTACAGAACTGGCCAAAGCCTTTCAAGCAAGCCATCCAGAATGGCAACTCCAACAGACTAGTCAGTGGATGAATCAGGCCCAGCGTTTGAGACCACATTTTTGGGTTTATCTACAGAGAGACGGACAAGTGACAGAACCTATGATGGCCTTACGTTTGTATGGGACATCTACTGACTTTGGAATTTCTTTGGAAGTCAGTTTCATCGAGCGTAAGAAGGATGAGCAAACACTGGGCAAGCAGGCCAAAGTTTTAGACATTCCAACCGTTAAAGGGATTTATTATCTAGCCTACTCTGATGGTCAAAGTCAACGGTGGGAGGCGAACGAAGAAAATCGTCGCACTTTAGTCGAGAAGATAGGCAGCCAAGAAGTCCGTAAAGTTTTAGTGAAGGCAGACGTTCCTGTGACAGAAAATTCGTCTGAAGAAGAAATCGTAGAAGGCTTATTGAAGTCTTATTCTAAAATTCTTCCCTATTATCTAGCTACGAGAAAATAAGATAATTTGTAAAACATCATAAATCATACAGTCCAAGAGTGAACAGTCCGCTGTGTAATTCTTGGTCTTTTTGTTTGCGCTTTCGCATTATATAATAAACTTACAAAAACAATTCAAAAGGAGAACAATTATGGAAGTCGTTTCAAGTGTTCTAAATTGGTTTTCTAGCAATATTTTGCAGAATCCCGCATTTTTCGTAGGTTTATTGGTGTTGATAGGATACGCACTTTTGAAAAAACCTGCCCATGACGTTTTCTCAGGGTTTGTTAAAGCAACAGTAGGGTATATGTTGCTTAACGTGGGTGCTGGTGGTTTGGTTACAACCTTCCGTCCAATCTTAGCAGCCCTTAACTACAAATTCCAAATTGGTGCAGCGGTTATCGACCCTTACTTTGGACTTGCTGCAGCAAACAACAAAATTGCAGCAGAGTTTCCAGATTTTGTTGGAACTGCAACTACAGCTCTATTGATTGGTTTCGGAATAAATATCTTGCTCGTAGCTCTTCGAAAGATTACGAAGGTAAGAACCCTCTTTATTACTGGTCACATCATGGTACAACAAGCTGCAACAGTATCTCTTATGGTTCTATTCTTAGTACCACAATTGCGCAATGCTTACGGTACAGCAGCGATTGGTATCATCTGTGGACTTTACTGGGCAGTTAGTTCAAATATGACTGTTGAGGCAACTCAACGCTTGACTGGTGGTGGCGGATTTGCGATTGGTCACCAACAGCAATTTGCAATCTGGTTTGTAGATAAAGTAGCAGGACGCTTTGGTAAGAAAGAAGAAAGTTTAGACAATCTTAAATTACCTAAGTTCCTCTCAATCTTCCACGATACAGTTGTTGCATCTGCTACCTTGATGCTCGTATTCTTCGGAGCCATTCTTTTAATCTTGGGTCCAGACATTATGTCTAATAAAGAAGTCATCACTTCAGGAACTCTATTCAATCCTGCTAAACAAGATTTCTTTATGTACATTATCCAAACAGCCTTTACCTTCTCAGTTTACTTGTTCGTTTTGATGCAAGGTGTCCGAATGTTCGTATCTGAGTTGACAAACGCCTTCCAAGGTATTTCAAACAAATTGTTGCCAGGTTCATTCCCAGCGGTTGACGTTGCAGCTTCTTATGGATTTGGTTCTCCAAATGCTGTCTTGTCAGGATTTACCTTTGGTTTGATTGGTCAATTGATTACAATTGTTTTGCTCATCGTCTTTAAAAATCCGATTCTTATTATTACAGGATTTGTACCAGTGTTCTTTGACAATGCAGCCATTGCGGTCTACGCTGATAAACGCGGCGGATGGAAAGCGGCTGTTATCCTTTCCTTTATATCAGGTGTCCTTCAAGTTGCTCTAGGAGCTCTTTGTGTGGCCCTTCTCGATTTGGCATCTTATGGTGGCTACCATGGAAATATCGACTTTGAATTCCCATGGCTTGGATTTGGATATATCTTTAAATACCTTGCTATTGTTGGTTATGTACTTGTGTGTCTCTTCTTGCTTGTTATTCCTCAACTTCAATTTGCCAAAGCAAAAGATAAAGAGAAATATTACAACGGTGAAGTTCAAGAAGAAGCTTAGTATCTAGAAAAGGAGAAATAAAATGGTTAAAGTATTAGCAGCGTGCGGAAATGGAATGGGTTCATCAATGGTTATCAAGATGAAGGTTGAAAATGCTCTCCGTAAGCTTAATCAAACAGATTTTACAGTCAATTCATGCAGTGTCGGTGAAGCTAAAGGTTTAGCAGTAGGATATGACATCGTAATCGCTTCTCTTCATTTGATTCAAGAATTGGAAGGGCGAACTAATGGGAAGTTAATTGGGCTTGATAACTTGATGGATGATAAAGAAATCACCGAAAAACTCAGTCAAGCACTACAGTAAAAGGTTGGAGGGGGCTGGACAGAAACTGAGAGTTATCGTTTCTGTCCTTCTCCCTCTTTAAATAAAGGAGGCAGATATGAATTTAAAACAAGCTTTAATTGACAACGACTCAATCCGACTAGGTTTAGAGGCTAAGGATTGGAAAGAAGCAGTCAAGGTAGCAGTAGATCCCTTGATTGAAAGTGGGGCAATTTTGCCAGAGTATTACGATGCTATCATTGAATCGACTGAAGAGTATGGGCCTTACTATATCTTGATGCCAGGTATGGCTATGCCCCACGCTAGACCTGAAGCTGGTGTGCAAAGTGATGCCTTTTCATTGATTACCTTACAAAATCCTGTTGTATTTTCAGATGGGAAAGAGGTATCTGTTTTGTTGGCACTAGCAGCAACAAGCTCAAAAATTCACACAAGTGTAGCCATTCCACAAATTATTGCCCTGTTTGAATTAGAAGATTCTATTGCACGTTTACAGGCTTGCCAGACTAAAGAAGATGTCTTGGCTATGATTGAAGAATCTAAGGATAGCCCTTATCTCGAAGGATTGGATTTGGAAAGTTAGAAAGAGGAATAAAGAAATGACAAAAAGAATACCTAATTTACAAGTTGCATTAGACCATTCAGACTTGCAAGGAGCGATTAAAGCAGCTGTTTCTGTTGGTCAGGAAGTAGATATTATCGAAGCTGGAACTGTTTGCTTGCTTCAAGTTGGAAGTGAACTGGCTGAAGTCTTGCGTAGCCTTTTCCCAGATAAGATTATTGTGGCAGACACAAAATGTGCTGATGCTGGTGGAACAGTTGCTAAAAATAATGCGGTTCGTGGAGCAGACTGGATGACTTGTATCTGTTGTGCAACCATCCCTACTATGGAAGCAGCTCTAAAGGCTATCAAGACTGAACGAGGAGAACGAGGCGAAATCCAGATCGAGCTTTATGGCGATTGGACTTTTGAACAAGCTCAGCTTTGGCTAGATGCAGGTATCTCACAAGCTATTTATCACCAATCTCGTGATGCTCTTCTTGCTGGTGAAACTTGGGGTGAAAAAGACCTTAATAAGGTTAAAAAACTCATTGACATGGGCTTCCGTGTATCTGTAACAGGTGGTCTAGATGTAGATACTCTCAAACTCTTTGAAGGTGTTGATGTCTTTACCTTTATCGCAGGTCGTGGAATTACAGAGGCTGCGGATCCAGCAGGAGCAGCGCGTGCCTTCAAGGATGAAATCAGACGAATTTGGGGGTAAATCATGGTACGTCCAATTGGAATTTATGAAAAGGCAACCCCAACACACTTTACTTGGCTAGAACGTTTAAATTTTGCCAAGGAGTTAGGCTTTGATTTTGTCGAGATGTCTATTGACGAACGTGACGAGCGTTTAGCAAGACTTGACTGGAGTAAGGAAGAACGCTTGGAAGTTGTCAAAGCAATCTATGAAACTGGTGTTCGTATTCCTTCTATCTGTTTTTCAGGCCATCGTCGCTACCCATTGGGTTCAAAAGATCCAGTTCTAGAGGAAAAATCTCTAGAACTCATGAAAAAATGTATCGAATTAGCTCAAGACTTGGGAGTTCGTACGATTCAATTAGCTGGTTACGATGTTTACTATGAGGAAAAGTCACCCCAGACACGCCAACGTTTTATCAAAAATTTGAGAAAAGCCTGTGACTGGGCTGAAGAAGCTCAGGTGGTACTTGCTATTGAAATTATGGATGATCCTTTCATCAATAGCATCGAAAAATATTTGGCTATAGAAAAAGAGCTTGACTCTCCCTTCCTCTTTGTATATCCAGATATTGGTAATGTGTCTGCATGGCATAATGATATCTATAGTGAGTTTTATCTTGGTCATCATGCCATCGCAGCTCTCCATCTCAAGGATACTTATGCAGTGACAGAAAGTTCAAAGGGGCAGTTCCGAGATGTACCTTTTGGGCAAGGTTGTGTCAAATGGGAAGAAGCTTTCGATATTTTAAAACAAACCAATTATAATGGACCTTTCCTAATCGAAATGTGGTCTGAAAATTGTGAAACAGTAGAAGAAACACGCGCAGCCATTCAAGAGGCGCAAGCTTTTCTCTATCCACTCATTAAGAAAGCAGGTTTGATGTAAGATGAATCAAGTAATCAATGCTATGCGTAAACGAGTCTGTGATGCCAATCAATCATTGCCAAAACATGGACTTGTCAAATTTACCTGGGGGAATGTATCGGAAGTCAATCGCGAACTCGGTGTCATTGTTATCAAACCATCAGGCGTGGATTATGACGAATTGACACCTGAAAACATGGTAGTGACTGATCTAGATGGTAAGATCCTAGAAGGGGATTTAAGACCATCTTCCGACCTCCCAACTCATGTGCAATTATATAGGGCTTGGTCAGAAATTGGTAGTGTGGTTCACACCCATTCGACAGAAGCTGTTGGTTGGGCTCAGGCAGGTCGTGATATTCCTTTCTACGGAACAACCCATGCAGATTATTTCTACGGTTCAATCCCTTGTGCCCGTAGTTTGACCAAGGATGAAGTAGAAGTGGCCTATGAAAAAGATACTGGCCTGGTTATCGTAGAAGAGTTTGAACATCGCGGACTTAACCCGGTTGAAGTACCAGGAATTGTTGTACGCAATCACGGTCCATTCACCTGGGGCAAAAATCCAGAGAATGCTGTTTATCACTCTGTCGTACTAGAGGAAGTATCAAAGATGAATCGCTTTACAGAACAAATCAATCCAAGAGTTGAACCTGCTCCCCAGTACATACTAGAAAAACACTACCAACGTAAACATGGACCAAATGCTTATTATGGTCAAAAGTAAGAACGACGAAGGAGGAGAAAAAGATAAATTTAGCTCCTCTTTTTACATTTGATTTTTATTGAGAGTAAAGTTGGAGTTGAAGTAATTTTGAAAGATTTTTTAGAAATAGCGCTTGATATATATATGGTAAAATAAAAAGAATTGCTGTGATATCAATAGATTTGGGGGATTTTTTAATATGGTACTGGATAAGGCAAGTTGTGATTTGCTTCAATATTTGATGGATCAAGAAACGTCCAAAACGATTATGGCGATTTCGAAAGATTTGAAAGAGTCAAGAAGGAAAATTTATTATCACATTGACAAAATCAATGCTGCTCTGGGTGACGAGGCGCTTCACATCATTAGTATTCCACGAATTGGTATTCACTTAACGGAAGAGCAGAGAGATGCTTGTTGTAAACTATTATCGGAAGTAGATTCGTACGATTATATCATGAGTGCGCATGAACGTATGATGATAATGTTATTATGGATAGGTATTTCTAAAGAACGTATTACGATTGAAAAATTGATAGAGTTAACAGAGGTATCTAGGAATACTGTTCTCAATGATTTGAATAGTATTCGTTATCAACTAACTTTGGAACAATATCAGGTGACCTTGCAAGTGAGCAAGTCACAGGGATACCACCTTCATGCCCACCCTCTTAATAAAATTCAGTATCTTCAATCGCTTCTATATCATATTTTTATGGAAGAAAATGCCACTTTTGTATCTATTTTAGAAGATAAGATGAAAGAGAGGTTAGATGATGAGTGTTTGCTTTCTGTTGAAATGAACCAATTTTTTAAGGAACAGGTTCCTTTAGTTGAACAAGATTTAGGGAAGAAAATAAACCATCATGAAATAACTTTTATGTTGCAGGTTCTACCTTATTTGCTGTTAAGCTGTCATAATGTTGAACAGTATCAAGAAAGACATCAGGATATAGAGAAAGAATTTTCTTTGATAAGAAAAAGAATAGAGTATCAGGTGTCTAAGAAATTAGGAGAACGGTTGTTTCAAAAGTTTGAAATTTCTTTGTCAGGACTTGAAGTTTCTCTTGTAGCTGTTCTCCTCCTCTCCTATCGTAAAGATTTGGATATTCATGCAGAAAGTGATGATTTTCGGCAATTAAAACTTGCTTTAGAAGAATTTATCTGGTATTTTGAATCACAAATCCGAATGGAGATTGAGAACAAGGATGATTTGTTACGAAATTTGATGATCCACTGTAAAGCCTTGTTATTTAGAAAGACTTACGGTATTTTTTCTAAAAATCCTCTAACAAAACAAATTCGATCCAAGTATGGAGAATTATTTTTAGTCACTAGAAAATCTGCGGAAATTTTAGAAGGAGCATGGTTTATTCGGCTAACAGACGATGATATTGCCTATTTGACGATTCATATTGGAGGATTTTTAAAGTATACACCATCGTCTCAAAAAAATATGAAAAAAGTTTATCTCGTTTGTGATGAAGGTGTTGCGGTTTCGAGACTTTTGCTGAAACAATGCAAACTTTATTTTCCAAATGAGCAAATTGACACTGTATTTACAACAGAACAATTTAAGAGTGTGGAAGATATTGCACAAGTTGATGTAGTGATTACTACTAATGATGATTTGGATAGCAGATTTCCGATTTTAAGGGTTAATCCTATCCTTGAAGCAGAAGATATTTTGAAAATGCTAGACTATCTTAAACACAATATATTTCGTAATGAGAGCAAAAGTTTCAGTGAAAATCTTTCTAGTCTTATTTCGTCTTATATTGCAGACAGCAAGTTGGCTAGTAAGTTCCAAGAAGAGGTTCAAACACTTATAAATCAAGAAATAGTAGTTCAAGCTTTTTTGGAAGATATTTGAAGGACAGTCTAATGATGAACACAAACCTGTGTTTTTCTTGGTCTTTTTTAGTGTTTTGAAGGGTGGTATACTAATCTCAAAGATAACAATTATATCCAAAGGAGGCGACATATGCCAAACGTCAAAGAAATTACAAGAGAGTCATGGATTTTAGCCACTTTCCCAGAGTGGGGAACCTGGTTGAACGAAGAAATCGAAGAAGAAGTCGTACCTGAAGGCAACTTTGCCATGTGGTGGCTAGGCAACTGTGGTACTTGGATTAAGACACCAGCTGGTGCTAACGTTGTCATGGACCTTTGGTCAAACCGTGGAAAATCAACCAAAAAAGTGAAAGATATGGTTCGTGGGCACCAAATGGCAAATATGGCAGGTGTTCGTAAGTTGCAACCAAACTTGCGTGTTCAGCCAATGGTTATCGATCCATTTGCTATCAACGAACTAGACTATTACTTAGTTTCACACTTCCACAGTGATCATATCGACCCATACACAGCTGCAGCAATTCTCAACAATCCTAAGTTAGAGCATGTTAAGTTTATCGGTCCTTACCACTGTGGACGAATCTGGGAAGGATGGGGGGTTCCAAAAGAACGTATCATCGTTGTGAAGCCAGGTGACACTATCGAATTAAAAGATATGAAGATTCATGCAGTAGAATCATTTGACCGTACTTGCTTGGTAACTCTCCCAGTGAACGGTGCTGATGAGACAGGCGGTGAACTTGCTGGCTTGGCTGTTACAGATGAAGAAATGGCTCAAAAGGCTGTTAACTATATCTTTGAAACACCAGGTGGAACCATCTATCATGGTGCAGATTCTCACTTCTCAAACTATTTTGCAAAACATGGTAAAGACTTTAAAATTGATGTTGCTTTGAATAACTATGGTGAAAATCCGGTAGGTATCCAAGACAAAATGACATCTATCGACCTTCTTCGTATGGCAGAAAATCTGCGTACCAAAGTCATTATCCCAGTTCACTATGATATCTGGTCTAACTTCATGGCTTCTACTAATGAGATTCTAGAACTTTGGAAAATGCGAAAAGATCGCTTGCAATACGATTTCCATCCATTTATCTGGGAAGTTGGCGGTAAGTACACTTATCCTCAAGATCAACACTTAGTAGAATACCATCATCCACGTGGTTTTGATGATTGTTTTGAACAAGACTCTAACATTCAATTTAAAGCTTTGCTATAATATAAAAATATTCTTTGGAGGTTATCCGTATGTTGCATGATACGGATAATTTTCATATAATAGTAGAATAGAATGTGTGATTCAATAATCACCTCAAATAGAAAGGAAATTCTATGTCAAATCTATCTGTTAATGCAATTCGTTTCCTAGGTATTGACGCTATCAACAAAGCCAACTCAGGTCACCCAGGTGTGGTTATGGGAGCGGCTCCGATGGCTTACAGCCTCTTTACAAAACAACTTCGTATCAATCCAGCTCAACCAAACTGGATCAACCGCGACCGCTTTATTCTTTCAGCAGGTCATGGTTCAATGCTTCTTTATGCCCTTCTTCACCTTTCTGGTTTTGAAGATGTTAGCATGGATGAGATTAAGAGCTTCCGTCAGTGGGGTTCAAAAACACCAGGTCACCCAGAATTTGGACATACAGCAGGGATTGATGCTACAACAGGTCCTCTAGGGCAAGGTATTTCAACTGCCACTGGTTTTGCCCAAGCAGAACGTTTTTTGGCAGCCAAATATAACCGTGAAGGCTACAATATCTTTGACCACTATACTTACGTTATTTGTGGAGACGGAGATTTGATGGAAGGTGTCTCAAGTGAGGCAGCTTCATACGCAGGCTTGCAAAAACTAGATAAGTTGGTTGTTCTTTATGATTCAAATGACATCAACTTGGATGGTGAGACAAAGGATTCCTTTACAGAAAGTGTTCGTGACCGTTACAATGCCTACGGTTGGCATACTGCCTTGGTTGAAGATGGAACAGACTTGGAAGCAATCCATGCTGCTATCGAAACAGCTAAAGCTTCAGGTAAACCATCTTTGATTGAAGTGAAGACTGTTATTGGATACGGTTCTCCAAACAAACAGGGAACTAATGCCGTACACGGTGCTCCTCTTGGAGCAGATGAAACTGCGGCTACTCGCCAAGCCCTTGGCTGGGACTATGAACCATTTGAAATCCCAGAACAAGTATATGCTGATTTCAAAGAACATGTTGCAGACCGTGGTGCATCAGCTTATCAAACTTGGACTAAATTAGTTGCTGATTATAAAGAAGCGCATCCAGAATTGGCTGCAGAAGTAGAGGCTATCATCGATGGACGTGATCCAGTTGAAGTGACTCCAGCAGACTTCCCAGCATTAGAAAATGGCTTCTCTCAAGCAACTCGTAACTCGAGTCAGGATGCCTTAAACGTTGTAGCGGCTAAGTTGCCAACTTTCCTAGGTGGATCAGCTGACCTAGCTCACTCAAACATGACTTATATCAAGACTGACGGACTTCAAGACGATGCTAATCGCTTGAACCGTAACATTCAGTTTGGTGTTCGTGAATTTGCCATGGGAACGATCTTGAACGGGATGGCTCTTCATGGTGGACTTCGTGTATACGGTGGAACTTTCTTCGTCTTCTCTGACTATGTGAAGGCGGCTGTTCGCTTGTCAGCCTTACAAGGGCTTCCTGTGACTTATGTCTTTACCCACGATTCAATCGCAGTTGGGGAAGACGGTCCAACGCACGAACCAGTTGAGCATTTAGCAGGTCTTCGTGCTATGCCAAATCTAAATGTTTTCCGTCCAGCAGATGCGCGTGAAACGCAAGCAGCTTGGTACCTTGCAGTGACAAGTGAGAAAACACCAACTGCCCTTGTCTTGACCCGTCAAAACTTGACTGTCGAAGAGGGAACAGACTTCGACAAGGTTGCAAAAGGTGCCTATGTTGTCTATGAAAATGCAGCCGACTTTGATACCATCTTGATTGCAACAGGTTCAGAGGTTAATCTTGCTGTCTCAGCTGCCAAAGAATTGGCTAGTCAAGGCGAAAAAGTCCGCGTCGTTAGTATGCCATCTACAGATGTCTTTGATAAACAAGATGCAGCATACAAGGAAGAAATTCTTCCAAATGCAGTTCGCCGTCGTGTTGCAGTCGAAATGGGTGCAACTCAAAACTGGTACAAATATGTTGGACTAGATGGTGCTGTTCTCGGTATTGATACCTTCGGAGCCTCTGCCCCAGCACCAAAAGTATTGGCAGAATATGGCTTTACTGTCGAAAATCTTGTAAAAGTCGTTCAAAACTTGAAATAATTCTAAAAATCAGGGCGCAAGCTCTGGTTTTTTCTTACTAGAAAAGCAAGGTACAATCTTGTAAAAGTAGCTGAAATTTGATATAGTAGTCCTATGTAAAAGACAAAGGAGAAGACAATGAATCCAAATTATACATTTTTAATCATGCTAGCCCTTATGGTGGGCTTGATGTTCTTTACGCAACGCTCTCAAAAGAAACAAGCACAAAAACGTATGGAAAGCTTGAATAAACTACAAAAAGGCTATGAAGTTATTACAATCGGTGGACTTTATGGAACAGTCGATGAAGTGGATACGGAGAAGGGAACAATAGTTCTTGACGTAGATGGAGTTTACTTGACTTTTGAACTAGCTGCTATTAAGACAGTATTACCGCTGAAAGAAACAGCTTCACTAGAAGGCGCAATTGAAAAATAAGACGGGATCACGAACTCCCGTTTTTCTATAAAAGAAAGGAAATGGGATGAAAAAATTAGTCTTTGTCTGTCTGGGGAATATTTGCCGCAGTCCTATGGCTGAGTTTGTGATGAAATCAATGACAGATAACTACGAAATCCAAAGTCGAGCAACGTCCTCTTGGGAACATGGCAATCCGATTCATAAGGGAACTCAAGGGATTTTTCAAGAGTATGAGATTCCTTATGACAAAGCCAAAACATCGCTTCAGATTAGTAAGGAAGATTTTGAATCCTTTGATTATATTATCGGAATGGACGCTTCAAATGTTTCTGACCTACGTCAGATGTGTCCAGTAGACTGTCAAGATAAGATTTACTCATTTGCATCTGAAAGTGTTCCAGACCCTTGGTATACAGGAGATTTTGAGGAAACCTATCGACGTGTTCAAGAGGGCTGTCAAGTTTGGCTAGAACGTTTAGAAAAGGAGAGTGAAGATGGAAAATCTTAAGAATTTTTACAACAAGTATCGTGTCTATCTGACTCGTCCACGTTTAGAGCTTTTAGCAGTAGTTACCATTGTTTTCTGTGCTGTACTCGTCTTTTTTCTAAATATTCCCGGGAAAGGTGTTCTAAAGCTTGATAATGGAACGATTGTTTACGACGGCACTCTTGTCCGTGGTAAAATGAATGGGCAAGGAACCATCACCTTCCAAAATGGAGACCAATATACAGGTGGTTTCAACAATGGAGCCTTCAACGGAAAAGGCACCTTTCAATCTAAAGAAGGCTGGACCTACGAAGGTGATTTTGTAAATGGTCAGGCTGAAGGAAAAGGGAAACTAACAACAGAACAAGAAGTCGTTTATGAAGGGACTTTTAAACAAGGCGTTTTTCAACAAAAATAAAGCCTCCTTATCAAAGGAGGTATTATTAGAACGTTTAAGTAAGCGCTTACCTGTAAATCCCTTTCTTTCCAAGTCCCTCTTCCAAGCAAGTTTGTGAAATAAAAAAATATTTGAAATAAATTTCACAAACTTTAAAGAGAAAGCTTGCTAAGAAAAGAAAATGACAAACATTTCACAAGGTGCTAAAAATTCTTTGTGAAATGTTTATGAAACTGTTTACAAAGTTGAAATAATGCGTTATAATAAACTTGTGAATAAATTAACAAAGGATATCGATCCTTGAAAGCTATGGAGGAAAATATGGCTGATAAAAAAACTGTGACACCAGAGGAAAAGAAACTCGCTGCTGAAAAACACGTAGATGAGTTGGTTCAAAAAGCTCTAGTTGCTCTTGAGGAAATGCGTAAACTCGACCAAGAACAGGTTGACTACATCGTAGCTAAAGCGTCAGTGGCAGCTTTGGATGCCCACGGAGAATTGGCTTTACATGCCTTTGAAGAAACAGGACGTGGTGTATTTGAAGATAAAGCAACGAAGAACTTGTTTGCTTGTGAACACGTAGTAAACAACATGCGCCACACTAAAACAGTTGGTGTTATTGAAGAAGACGATGTAACAGGTTTGACTCTTATTGCTGAACCAGTTGGTGTTGTTTGTGGTATCACTCCAACAACAAACCCAACATCAACAGCAATCTTCAAATCATTGATTTCATTGAAGACACGTAATCCAATCGTCTTTGCTTTCCACCCATCAGCACAAGAATCATCTGCTCATGCAGCTCGTATCGTCCGCGATGCAGCTATCGCAGCTGGAGCTCCTGAAAACTGTGTACAGTGGATCACTCAACCATCTATGGAAGCAACTAGTGCCCTTATGAACCACGAAGGTATTGCAACAATCCTTGCAACAGGTGGTAATGCTATGGTTAAAGCCGCATACTCATGTGGTAAACCAGCTCTTGGGGTAGGTGCTGGTAACGTTCCAGCTTATGTTGAAAAATCAGCAAATATCCGTCAAGCAGCACACGATATCGTTATGTCTAAATCATTTGATAACGGTATGGTCTGTGCATCTGAACAAGCAGTTATCATTGACAAAGAAATTTACGATGAATTTGTAGCAGAGTTCAAATCTTACCACACTTACTTTGTAAACAAGAAAGAAAAAGCTCTTCTTGAAGAATTCTGCTTCGGCGTGAAAGCAAACAGCAAAAACTGTGCTGGTGCAAAATTGAACGCTGACATCGTTGGTAAACCAGCAACTTGGATTGCAGAACAAGCAGGATTTACAGTTCCAGAAGGAACAAACATTCTTGCTGCAGAATGTAAAGAAGTTGGTGAAAACGAGCCATTGACTCGTGAAAAATTGTCACCAGTTATCGCAGTTTTGAAATCTGAAAGCCGTGAAGATGGTATTACTAAGGCTCGTCAAATGGTTGAATTTAACGGTCTTGGGCACTCAGCAGCTATCCACACAGCTGACGAAGAATTAACTAAAGAATTTGGTAAAGCTGTTAAAGCTATTCGTGTTATCTGTAACTCACCTTCTACTTTCGGTGGTATCGGGGACGTTTACAATGCCTTCTTGCCATCATTGACACTTGGATGTGGTTCTTACGGACGCAACTCAGTTGGGGATAACGTTAGTGCCATTAACCTCTTGAATATCAAAAAAGTCGGAAGACGGAGAAATAACATGCAATGGATGAAACTTCCTTCAAAAACATACTTTGAACGTGATTCAATTCAATACCTTCAAAAATGTCGTGACGTTGAACGTGTCATGATCGTTACTGACCATGCCATGGTAGAGCTTGGTTTCCTTGATCGTATCATCGAACAACTTGATCTTCGTCGCAATAAGGTTGTTTACCAAATCTTTGCTGATGTAGAACCAGATCCAGATATCACAACTGTAAACCGTGGTACTGAGATTATGCGTGCCTTCAAACCAGATACAATCATCGCTCTCGGTGGTGGATCTCCAATGGATGCTGCTAAAGTAATGTGGCTCTTCTACGAACAACCAGAAGTGGACTTCCGTGACCTTGTCCAAAAATTCATGGATATCCGTAAACGTGCCTTCAAATTCCCATTGCTTGGTAAGAAGACTAAATTCATCGCGATTCCAACTACATCTGGTACAGGGTCTGAAGTAACACCATTTGCCGTTATCTCTGATAAAGCGAATAACCGTAAATACCCAATCGCTGACTACTCATTGACACCAACTGTGGCAATCGTAGACCCTGCCTTGGTATTGACAGTTCCTGGATTTGTTGCTGCTGATACTGGTATGGACGTATTGACTCACGCGACTGAAGCTTATGTATCACAAATGGCTAGCGACTACACTGACGGTCTTGCACTTCAAGCCATCAAACTTGTATTCGAAAACCTTGAAAGCTCAGTTAAGAATGCAGACTTCCACTCACGTGAGAAAATGCATAACGCTTCAACAATCGCTGGTATGGCCTTTGCCAATGCCTTCCTAGGTATTTCTCACTCAATGGCCCATAAGATTGGTGCGCAATTCCACACAATCCACGGTCGTACAAATGCAATCTTGCTTCCATACGTCATCCGCTACAACGGTACACGTCCAGCTAAGACAGCAACATGGCCTAAGTACAACTACTACCGTGCAGATGAAAAATACCAAGATATCGCACGCATGCTTGGCCTTCCAGCTTCTACTCCAGAAGAAGGTGTGGAATCTTACGCAAAAGCTGTCTACGAACTTGGTGAGCGCGTAGGTATCCAAATGAACTTCAAAGCACAAGGAATCGATGAAAAAGAATGGAAAGAACATTCACGCGAATTGGCCTTCCTTGCTTACGAAGATCAATGTTCACCAGCTAACCCACGCCTTCCAATGGTTGACCACATGCAAGAAATCATCGAAGATTCTTACTATGGTTACAAAGAAAGACCAGGACGCCGTAAATAATTGTTATCAGCCTAGAGGCAGGAATTTCCTGTCTCTTTTTTGTAATTCTATTTGAAAAATGGTATAATCATCGCATATATTTATTTGAAAATCAAATCTTTTATAATCGTGCGAGGGGCAAATGAACAAGATAAATGAGTTAGGGGATAAAGTACGACTTTTAAGAGAAGAAAAAGGACTTAGTCGTCCAGTTTTTTGCGGGGATGAGTCTGAATTATCAGTCCGTCAGTTGGTGAGAATCGAAAAAGGAGAATTTCGCCCGACGATAAAAACACTAGAATATATTGCAGATAGACCAGAAATTCCGTCCTACGTCTTGATGCCAGATTATAAGGAATTACCGAAGCGTTACCAAGAATTAAAGTACTTTCTTTTACATCATCCTGACTACGGAGACAAGGAGTTGCAGGAACAAAAGGAAGAATATTTCGATGAGATTTTTGAGAATTTTTATGATGATTTGCCACGTGATGAGAAAGTGCTAGTGGATTGTCTTCAAGCTATAGATGCAGTGAGAATGACTAGTAATTCCTTATATGGAAGCAGTGTGATTGAGGACAGTCTTCAAGATTTACTATCCAGAGATGTATATAAAGCCGAGGACTTGTTGAAACTGAGACTGTATTTCAACTGTCAGTTAATGGATGGTTTAAATATGGGTGAGATAAAAGAATCTGAGCATGAAACCATTCTTTGTTTTCATGACAAACTAAGTTCTCAGGTTGATAAGATAGAGTTCGATTGTTTGGACTTGCTTAGAGATTCCTTGTTAGCTTCTTTAGCTTGTATAGAAATTATGGGGTTGTTTCATTATTTTAAAAGAGCAGTTGAGACCTTAAATAAAATAGGGCAGAAAACACGAGATTTTCAAAAACAACCGATTGTCTTGATGGTGGAGTGGAAATATTATATTCAGACGGATTATGATACAGCCAAACAAAAGTATGAAGAAGCAAAAATGATGGCGAGGATGTTTGGCAATGAGAAGTTAATCGTTAGTTTAGATAATGAATGGAGCGAAGACTTAGAAAGGTATTGTTGAATGCTTTATAGGAGTGACATTTCTGTCATTGAGAGAATGCCGCTTTTTTGTTACAATGAATTTTATACTCAATGAAAATCAAAGAGCAAACTAGGAAACTAGCCGCAGGCTGTACTTGAGTACGGCAAGGCGACGTTGACGTGGTTTGAATTTGATTTTCGAAGAGTATTACTTGATATACATCCAGAAGCAAACGAGGCAATAGAGAGAAAATTTTAAGTAGTAGGCCTATAGGGTCAATCAACTTGAAGGATTTTCTATCAGTACGATGTATGACGATAACGGTTTTAAATAAGGGGGAA
>NZ_VMLH01000089.1:0-7791 GCF_013276595.1 Streptococcus sp. 10824 | reverse complement strand
GTTCAAAACGCAACTCCTACCTGCTTTGAAGACACCTCATGTTATTATCATGGACAATGCTAGTTTTGATCCCAAGAACATTTTGGATGAACTCTGCATCCAAGATAAACACTTTTTCTTACCTCTACCGCCATATTCACCGGATTTGAATCCTATTGAGCAAGCTTGGGCTATCTTGAAAAAGAAAGTAACAGATTTATTAAGGGAAGTCCCAACTATTTTTGAATGGTTGGAACGCTTTTTAAAAACTAAATGACTATAAAAAGAAATGCCACGCTATGAAGGCTCAAGCGATTGTCACAAGTCAAGGGAGAATTGTTTCTTTGGATATCGCTGTGAACTATTGTCATGATATGAAGTTGTTCAAAACGAGTCGCAGAAATATCGGACAAGCTGGTAAAATCTTGGCTGACAATGGTTATCAAGGACTCATGAAGCTATATCCTCTTTTGCAGGAAGTCTAGTATTGTTATAATTTAATTTGAATTCCAAAATCACATTGTTCCGTCCGTATTTTATTTTACTGTATGTCTTCCTAAGCTCCAAAGTTTCTGCGTCAAATTTCCTATTTTCACTGTAGTCTTTGACACTTCGAACGACAATTTGAATCATATATTCAAAAAAAAATGAAAAATTTGTGCCAACAAGCCTAAATATTCTGAAAATTTGTTTGATTTTTAATGGATAATATGATATAATGGTTGTCAATCTATAATTCACATAAACAGAGGAGTAGAAAATGAAAAAAAATCGTGTATTTGCTACAGCAGGTCTTGTTTTATTAGCAGCAGGTGTACTTGCAGCATGCAGTTCTTCAAAATCATCTGATTCATCAGCCCCTAAAGCTTATGGCTATGTTTATACAGCAGACCCAGAAACCTTGGACTACCTGATTTCAAGTAAAAATAGTACAACAGTAGTGACTTCAAATGGGATTGATGGTTTATTCACTAACGATAATTACGGTAATCTTGCTCCTGCAGTTGCAGAGGATTGGGAAGTCTCTAAGGATGGTTTGACCTACACTTATAAGATTCGTAAAGGGGTTAAATGGTTTACCTCTGATGGAGAAGAATATGCAGAGGTGACGGCTAAAGATTTCGTGAACGGTTTAAAACACGCAGCAGATAAAAAATCAGAAGCTATGTATTTAGCTGAAAATTCGGTTAAAGGCTTGGCAGATTATCTATCAGGAACTTCAACAGATTTTTCAACAGTTGGTGTCAAGGCGGTTGATGATTATACGTTACAATACACTTTGAACCAGCCTGAACCGTTCTGGAACTCTAAGTTGACCTATTCTATTTTCTGGCCTCTGAATGAAGAATTCGAAACATCAAAAGGAAGCGATTTTGCTAAACCAACAGATCCGACATCCTTGCTTTATAATGGTCCATTCTTGTTGAAAGGGTTGACTGCAAAATCTTCTGTAGAGTTTGTAAAAAATGAGCAATATTGGGATAAAGAAAATGTCCACCTAGATACTATCAATCTAGCTTACTATGATGGCTCAGATCAGGAGTCGCTAGAGCGTAACTTCACTAGTGGAGCTTATAGTTATGCCCGTCTTTTCCCTACCAGCTCCAACTATTCTAAGGTTGCAGAAAAATACAAGGACAATATCTATTATACACAACCAGGCTCTGGGATTGCTGGTCTCGGTGTGAATGTTGATCGCCAAAGTTACAACTATACTTCTAAAACTACAGATTCAGAGAAAGCAGCTACTAAGAAGGCATTGCTTAACAAAGATTTCCGTCAAGCCTTGAATTTTGCTCTTGATCGCTCAGCTTACTCAGCTCAAATCAATGGTAAAGATGGAGCAGCTTTAGCAGTTCGTAATCTATTTGTAAAACCAGACTTTGTTTCAGTTGGTGAGAAGACCTTTGGTGATTTAGTCGCTGCTCAACTTCCTGCTTATGGAGATGAGTGGAAAGGTGTGAATTTAGCTGATGGGCAGGATGGTTTATTCAATGCTGACAAGGCCAAGGCAGAGTTTGCGAAAGCTAAGAAAGCTTTAGAAGCAGATGGCGTTCAGTTTCCTATTCATCTGGATGTTCCAGTAGACCAAGCATCAAAAGGCTACATCGCCCGTATTCAGTCCTTTAAACAATCTGTAGAAACAGTTCTTGGTGTTGAAAATGTCGTTGTCGATATTCAACAAATGACAAGTGATGAATTCCTTAATATTACTTACTATGCTGCCAATGCTTCATCTGAGGATTGGGATGTATCGGGAGGAGTTACATGGGGACCAGACTATCAAGACCCATCTACTTACTTGGATATTTTAAAAACAACTAGCAGTGAAACTACAAAAACATATTTAGGATTTGATAATCCAAATAGCCCTTCAGTAGTTCAAGTTGGTTTGAAAGAATACGATAAATTGGTTGATGAAGCTGCCAAAGAGACAAGCGACTTGAATGTCCGTTATGAAAAATATGCAGCGGCTCAAGCATGGTTGACTGATAGTTCTCTCTTTATTCCTGCTATGGCTTCTTCTGGTGCAGCACCGGTGCTTTCACGAGTTGTTCCATTTACTGGAGCTTCTGCGCAAACAGGCTCTAAGGGGTCAGATGTTTACTTCAAATATTTGAAATTGCAAGATAAAGCGGTGACTAAGAAAGAGTATGAAAAAGCTCGTGAAAAATGGTTGAAAGAAAAAGCTGAATCAAATGAGAAAGCTCAAAAAGAATTGGCAAGTCATGTGAAGTAAATAATTTCTAATAGAACTTTCTCTCCATGAGGAGAAGGTTCTTTTGGGATTTTTAAAGGAAATAATATGAAAAAATATATTTTTATGCGTGTTTTGCGGTCATTGGTTTCGATTTTCTTAGTGACGACTTTGACCTACACGATTATCTATACCTTGGTTCCTCGAAAATTGATTTTCAAGCAGGACCCTAACTATAATAAAATTGCGACAACGGCTGATAAACGTGATAACTATGAAAATACTGTGTTTGAGCGTATGGGCTACATTGAGTATTACGATACTAAAGAGTTGCAAGAAAAGGCAAGTAGCATGGATTCTTCTGTAACAGTAGAAGCAAATGCGACCAATAAAGCTATTTATGAAAAGTACATCAATCAATTAGGTCATGGTTGGACCTTGGGAGAATTTACTGAAAGTGGTCAATTCTATGCTAGTCGTGAAATCCCCATTTTTGAACGTGTTTTTCACTTCTATGCTAACTTGATTGACATTGACCATACAAATAAAATCCAAGACCCTGAAAATCCAGACTTGAAACGTTATCTTCGTTTCGAAAATGATCCAGCTATCGGATGGTCATTGGTCGGTTCAGGAACTAAACATAAATATCTCTTATACTTTAACAGTCAGTTCCCATTTGTGCATCAAAATTTTGTGAACATCAATTTAGGTGACTCTTATCCAACCTATGCTAATACACCAGTTCTTCAGGTTATTACTCAAGGTCAAGGACAAACCAAAACTGCCCAAGTTCAGTTCCCAACAGGTAAGAAAACGTCTTCTGTAAATATTTACTCAAGAACCTACAAGTCACCTAGTCAGGCTGACTCTCGTGAAGTAGCTAGCTATGGGAAAGATGATCCTTATACAGCGACTGAAAGTAATTACCAATATCCATCTATGATTGTCAGCTCTGCTATTACTGGTTTGATTGGTTTGGTGATTTCTTATGCGATTGCAGTGCCACTTGGTTCAGCCATGGCTCGTTTCAAGAACACTTGGATTGATAGCTTCTCAACAGGGGCTTTGACCTTCTTGCTTGCTCTTCCAACCATTGCCTTGGTTTACATCGTTCGATTGATTGGATCATCTATTGGTCTTCCAGATTCGTTCCCTATCTTGGGAGCTGGAGATTGGCGTTCTTACGTTTTACCAGCAGTCATCCTTGGTTTGTTGGGTGCTCCTGGTACAGCTATTTGGATTCGTCGTTACATGATTGACTTGCAATCTCAAGACTTTGTTCGTTTCGCTCGTGCAAAAGGTTTGTCTGAAAAAGAAATTTCAAACAAACACATCTTTAAAAATGCCATGGTTCCGCTGGTTTCAGGAATTCCTGGTGCCATTATTGGGGTTATCGGTGGTGCAACCCTTACTGAAACAGTCTTCGCCTTCCCAGGTATGGGTAAAATGTTGATTGACTCTGTAAAAGCATCTAATAACTCTATGGTCGTTGGTCTTGTCTTCATCTTTACATGTATTTCTATCTTCTCACGTCTTTTGGGAGATATTTGGATGACTATTATTGACCCACGTATTAAATTGACTGAGAAAGGAGGCAAATAATGTCTACAATCGATAAAGAAAAATTTCAGTTTATAAAACGTGACGATTTTGCCTCTGAAACTATTGATGCGCCAGCATATTCTTACTGGAAATCAGTGTTTAGACAATTTATGAAGAAAAAATCAACTGTAGTCATGTTGGGAATCTTGGTAGCCATCATTTTGATGAGTTTCATCTACCCAATGTTTTCTAAGTTTGATTTCAATGATGTCAGCAAGGTAAACGACTTTAGTGCTCGTTATATCAAGCCAAATGCTGAGCATTGGTTCGGTACAGACAGTAACGGTAAATCACTCTTTGACGGTGTCTGGTTTGGAGCTCGTAACTCTATCCTTATTTCTGTGATTGCGACAGTGATTAACTTGGTTATCGGTGTTTTTGTCGGTGGTATTTGGGGAATTTCAAAATCAGTTGACCGTGTCATGATGGAAGTTTATAACGTCATCTCAAACATCCCATCTCTTTTGATTGTCATTGTATTGACTTACTCAATCGGAGCTGGATTCTGGAATCTGATTTTTGCTATGAGTGTGACGACATGGATTGGGATTGCCTTCATGATCCGTGTGCAAATCTTGCGTTATCGTGATTTGGAATACAACTTGGCGTCACGTACTTTGGGAACACCAACCTTGAAGATTGTTGCCAAAAACATTATGCCACAATTGGTATCTGTTATTGTGACAACGATGACTCAAATGCTTCCAAGCTTTATCTCATACGAAGCCTTCTTGTCTTTCTTCGGTCTTGGATTGCCGATTACAGTGCCAAGTTTGGGTCGTTTGATTTCGGATTATTCACAAAACGTAACAACCAATGCTTACTTGTTCTGGATTCCATTGACAACCCTTGTTTTGGTATCCTTGTCCCTTTTCGTAGTTGGTCAAAACTTAGCGGATGCTAGTGATCCACGTACACATAGATAGGAGTAGAAATGACAAAAGAAAAAAATGTAATTTTGACTGCTCGCGATATTGTCGTGGAATTTGACGTTCGTGACAAAGTATTGACAGCCATTCGCGGCGTTTCCCTTGAACTAGTTGAAGGAGAAGTATTAGCCTTGGTAGGTGAATCAGGATCAGGAAAATCTGTTTTGACAAAAACTTTCACAGGTATGCTCGAAGAAAATGGTCGCATTGCCCAAGGTAGTATTGACTACCGTGGTCAGGATTTGACAGCTTTATCTTCTCACAAGGATTGGGAACAAATTCGTGGTGCTAAGATTGCGACTATCTTCCAGGATCCAATGACTAGTTTGGACCCCATTAAAACAATTGGTAGCCAGATTACAGAAGTTATTGTAAAACACCAAGGAAAAACAGCCAAGGAAGCAAAAGAATTGGCCATTGACTACATGAATAAGGTTGGGATTCCAGATGCAGATAGACGTTTTGATGAATACCCATTCCAATATTCTGGAGGAATGCGTCAACGTATCGTTATTGCGATTGCCCTTGCCTGCCGACCTGATGTCTTGATCTGTGATGAGCCAACAACTGCCTTGGATGTAACCATTCAAGCTCAGATTATTGATTTGCTAAAATCTTTACAAAACGAGTATCATTTCACAACAATCTTTATCACTCACGACCTTGGTGTGGTAGCAAGTATTGCGGATAAGGTAGCGGTTATGTATGCAGGAGAAATCGTTGAGTATGGAACTGTTGAGGAAGTCTTCTATGACGCTTGCCATCCATATACATGGAGTCTCTTGTCTAGCTTGCCTCAGCTTGCTGATGATAAAGGGGATCTTTACTCAATCCCAGGAACACCTCCGTCACTTTATACTGACCTGAAAGGGGATGCCTTTGCCTTGCGTTCTGACTATGCAATGCAGATTGACTTCGAACAAAAAGCTCCTCAATTCTCAGTATCAGAGACACATTGGGCTAAAACTTGGCTACTTCATGAGGATGCTCCAAAAGTAGAAAAACCAGCTGTGATTGCAAATCTCCATGATAAGATCCGTGAAAAAATGGGATTTGCTCATCTGGCTGACTAGGAGGAAGGAAATGTCTGAAAAATTAGTAGAAATTAAAGATTTAGAAATTTCCTTCGGTGAAGGAAGTAAGAAGTTTGTCGCGGTTAAAAATGCTAACTTCTTTATCAACAAGGGAGAAACGTTCTCGCTTGTTGGTGAGTCAGGTAGTGGGAAAACAACTATTGGTCGTGCTATCATCGGTCTCAATGATACAAGTAATGGAGATATCATTTTTGAGGGTCAAAAGATTAATGGTAAGAAATCGCGTGAACAAGCTGCGGAATTGATTCGTCGTATCCAGATGATTTTCCAAGACCCTGCGGCAAGTTTGAATGAACGTGCGACTGTTGATTATATTATTTCTGAAGGTCTTTACAATCACCATTTGTTTAAGGATGAAGCAGAGCGTGAAGAGAAAGTTCAAAATATTATCCGTGAAGTGGGTCTGCTTGCTGAGCATTTGACTCGTTACCCTCATGAGTTTTCAGGTGGTCAACGTCAACGTATCGGTATTGCCCGTGCCTTGGTCATGCAACCAGACTTTGTTATTGCGGATGAACCAATTTCAGCCTTGGACGTTTCTGTGCGTGCCCAAGTCTTGAACTTGCTCAAAAAATTCCAAAAAGAACTTGGCTTGACCTATCTCTTTATCGCCCATGACTTGTCGGTTGTTCGTTTTATTTCAGATCGTATCGCAGTTATTTACAAGGGTGTTATTGTAGAGGTTGCAGAGACAGAAGAATTGTTTAACAATCCAATTCACCCATATACTCAAGCCTTGCTTTCAGCGGTACCAATCCCAGATCCAATCTTGGAACGTAAGAAGGTCTTGAAGGTTTACGACCCAAGTCAACACGATTATGAGACTGATAAGCCATCTATGGTAGAAATCCGTCCAGGTCACTATGTTTGGGCGAACCAAGCCGAATTGGCACGTTACCAACAAGGGTTAAACTAATAATGGTTTTATAATTTCCATGTCAATTTTTATGGAAATTATAAACCTTTTTTTGTTGGACTGATTTGAAAATCTTTGAAAGCGTACTGAAAGAATTTTCGAAAAATTTTAAAATATTCTGAAATATTCTTGACAGCTAATGAAAAAGGTGGTAAGATAGGAAACATCAAAAAAGAAAGCAGAAAAAGAAATGAATAAGAGACAAGCTGTAACGATGAATCAAAACTTTTACTTTAGCTACTTTAGATAGTGTTTGTAGACATGTCACCATGGATGCAAACAGTTCAAGCAATTTGTTTGTATCTATGTGGCTAAGATTTTTGATTGTGGTCCATATAGATGAATATCTAAATGGACTAGCTAAGTTGTAACTTGTTAGGTTATTTCAAGTACCCGTTTAGGTATTATCTAGGCGGTTTTTTGTTTTATACTCTTCGAAAATNNATTTTCATTGAGTATAATTGAAATAGCACAAATAGAGACGGAAGACTGCTTCCTCCCTTTTATCAGAAAAGGAGAAACAGATGACACTTGATAAAGGAAAAGTAGTCTATCAAATCTATCCAAAAT
>NZ_VMLH01000088.1:0-15019 GCF_013276595.1 Streptococcus sp. 10824 | reverse complement strand
AGAGTTACTTCAACCCATTAATTCCGATGGGTTAAGTTGCTTTCGTGGATACCAAAATCAGCCACAATTTGTTCATAAGTGCGGTATTCTCGCACATATTGAAGAGTGGCTATAAGAAGGTCTTCTAGGCTTAATTTAGGTTTTTATCCATCTTTTGCGTGTTTAATTTTTAATACGGCTAATATCTCTTCAAAAGTCGTGCACTGAACACCAACAAGACGATTAAATTGTGCATCAGTTAGTTGTTCACTTGCTTCATAATCCATAGAACTATTATACCATATATTGTTTCGCAGGAAGTCTAATAATGTTCGAAATTGAAGCAGGTTAAAGAGACAACTAAAGGCTTGTCGCATAAAAGACTGCATGATAGCCAAATTGACCTGCTACTGCAGAACCTGCCATAGGCCCAACAACACCTCCCAGATACCAGATAAAAGAATACCTGATTGAAGGCAAAGACCCTCGAAATGCCGGCTTTGGGAGTCATTTTGCTGAGTAGGGCATTAACCCCGGGAATCAAGGCACCAGTTCCCAATCCAAAGAGGAATCGATAGAGTCCTAGTTGAAGGGGGCTAGAGGCATTGGCACAGAGGAGATAGATGATGACTGAATAAAACTGGGCGACAACCAAGAGACGATGATTGCCCACCTTGTCACCTAGCTTTCCCATAACTCCTGCACTCATCATACTGGAAAAGCCCATACTGGACACAATCAAACCAGAGACAAAAAGAAGATTCTCTGTCTGCCCTAAGTCGCGTACATAAAGAGCCAAAATAGGGCCGATTGATTGGGCTGAAAATTGGATAACAAAACTGGTCAGAAAGAGGTTGACCAAGAGATAGGGATATTTAACCGAGGTAAATAATTCCTTTGTTGGAATGGCCTTTTCCTTGGCTACTGGTTGAAAATCTTCCTTGATGAAGCAAATAGTCAAAATAGCAGCTAAAAATAGAAAACTACCAACCAGTAAGAAAACTGTACGAATGCCAAATAATTCTGCGATAAAGCCACCAATAAAGGGACCAGTTAGAGTGCCTGCAACTACGCCTGTAGACAAAGTACCTAAGGCAGAGCCTGATTTCTCCTTGGGAACCTGACTGGCTATCAAGGCAGTTGCATTAGGAACAAATCCTGCAAATACACCGTTTAATAAACGAAGAAAGATTAGCCAATAGATATTTGGGACAAAGGCTAAGCCTCCCATAGTAATGGTCATGGCAAGCCCAGCTCGAATCATCATGGGTTTTCGACCGTATTTGTCAGCAAGAATACCCCAAATAGGAGAAAAGAGCGCCGCAGAAATAGCAGAGACAGAAATAGCTAAGCCTGCAAAAAAAGCAACTTGCTCTCCCCCTACACCCAGACTTTCCACAAAGATGGGCATAAAAGGCACAACCAAAGAAATACTGGCTCCTGTCAGAAAATTACCAAACCAGGCAATGCGCAGATTATCTTTTCAGTTAATCTCTGTCATCTTGCTTACCTCCCTCAAGCAGGATACGTACCTGAGTGAGAAGCTGGTCTTGATTTCCATTGTTGTTTAAAACATGGCTGGCCAAATCTTTCTTTTTCTCTAAAGGCCACTGGGCTGCCAGACGAGATTCAGCTTCATCTTTGGACAACTGGTTCCTTTTCATTAAGCGTTCTACTTGGACATCTCGGTCCACATAGACCAACCAAGTCTCATCAAACCAAGAGACGTAGTCCTGCTCAAAAAGCAAGGGAATATCCATGAAGAAAATCTCTTCTGTCTGAGCCAACTGGTCTCTCAACGTAGCTAGCTCCTCACGGATAATCTTTCCTTGGATTCGCTTAGACCATTCCTGTTCTTCAGGATTTGAAAAGATAAGACTAGCTAGGAGAGGGCGATTAAGTTCTCCGTTTTCAAGGATGATTTCTTGCCCAAAGTGCTGGACTAGAGCCTGAAACAGACGACCACCAGGTTTCTGTAGTTGGTGGACGACTGCGTCGGCATCCACTACTTGAAAACCTTTATTTCTTAGAAAATTTGTCACGGTTGACTTACCAGAGGCAATTCCCCCAGTGATTCCAATGATTTTTCCCATCAATTCCTCCTTTGGCACTGAGGACAAAAATGGGTGCCTCGTCCACCTAGTTGGATTTTCTCAATGATGGTGCCACAGCGTACACATTCTTGACCAGCCTTGTCATAGACTTGATGAAAATCCTGCATGGTTCCATCTTCCCCAAAGGCATTGGTATAGGTCCGAATGGTGGATCCACCTTTTTCAACAGCCTGTCCCAATACAGCAATGGTTTGGTCATGAATAGCTGTCGCTTCTTCTGCTGTCAAAGTCTGGGAAGGTCTAGCTGGATGAACCTGAGCTCGCCAGAGAACCTCATCCACATAGATATTGCCAAGTCCAGCTACCAAGGTCTGGTCTAAGAGATGAGATTTGATAGGCTTTTTGGACTTGGCTAGGGCATCTTGAAAGACCTGTAAATCAAAGTCTTGTTCGCTTGGTTCAGGACCTAATTTTTTAGAAATAAAGTAGGCGTCTAAAAGGTCTGGCACCAGCAATTCCATAGTACCAAACTTGCGAACATCCTCATAAACAAGCGTGCCACCATCTTCAAACTGAAAGAAAACATGGGCATGTTTGCGTTCAGGTACTTGGTCTGGATAGTAAAAATACTTGCCCTCCATCCGCAGATGGGAAATCAAAACCTTTTCTGTCAGGCAGAAAAGTAAATATTTACCACGACGTCCCATTGACTCGATAATCTGACTAGGCAATTCCCTTTGAAACTCGTCCAAATCCGTCTTAATCATCTTGGGATAACGAATTTCTATACTCGAAATCTTCTTACCCAAAATCAATTTTTCCAAGCCACGACGAACGGTTTCAACCTCAGGTAATTCAGGCATAAGTCCTCCTTCTGTAAAAACAAGAAGCAGGCATGAGCCCACCTCTACTTAGTATTCTTTTTCATTATAGCCAAAGTCAGCTAAATCCAGCTTTTTATCGCGCCAGTTTTTCTTGACCTTGACCCAGGTTTCTAGGAAGACCTTGTCTCCTAGCATGAGTTCGATATCACGACGGGCCATGCTACCGATTTTCTTAAGCATAGCGCCACCTTTACCGATGATAATCCCTTTTTGGCTATCGCGCTCGACCATAATTGTTGCACGGATGTGAACCTTGTCTGTCTCTTCGTCTCGTTTCATAGAATCCACAACTACTGCAACAGAATGCGGAATCTCTTCACGAGTTAGGTGCAAGACTTTCTCGCGAACCATTTCTGAAACCAAGAAACGTTCTGGATGGTCTGTGATTTGATCAGACGGGAAATATTGGAAACCTTCGTCCAGATTTTCACTCAAAATATCCACTAGACGAGACACATTATTTCCCTGAAGGGCTGAGATTGGAACAATTTCCTTAAAGTCCATTTGATTACGGAAGTCATCAATCTGAGACAAGAGCTGGTCTGGATGAACCTTATCAATCTTGTTCACAACCAAAATCACAGGAGCCTTGGCAGCCTTGAGACGCTCAATAATCATGTCGTCCCCCTTACCACGCGCTTCATCAGCAGGCACCATGAAAAGCACGGTATCCACTTCACGAAGGGTACTGTAGGCAGACTCAACCATGAAATCTCCAAGAGCCGTCTTAGGCTTGTGAATCCCTGGCGTATCGATAAAGACGATTTGCTCTTTATCAGTCGTGTAAATTCCCATAATTTTGTTGCGCGTTGTCTGCGCCTTGTCACTCATGATGGCAATCTTTTGCCCCATGACATGATTTAAAAAGGTTGACTTCCCAACATTGGGACGTCCTAAAATGGCTACAAAACCTGATTTAAAAGTCATAATTTCCTCTTACTGTTTAAAATAATAAATCCCAGATTCGTGGGAGAAAAATTAATGCGCCTGTTAAGGCTGCGAAAAGAGAAACCACTAATACCGCGCCAGCCGCCATATCCTTGGCATTTTTAGCCAGCATGGAAAAGTGATAGTGACTGGCCAAATCCACCACATTTTCAATAGCAGAGTTGATAATCTCAAAGGCTACTACCAAGAAAATGCTCAATAGGAGAAAGAGCCATTCGATTCGTGACACCTGAAAACCAAAACCTGCAAGGATGACCACTAGAGCCGTCACTGCATGTTTTCGCATATTGCGTTCTTCCTTGATAGCAGTAAAAATACCTGTCAAAGCAAATTCTAAACTGGATATCAGGTCACGATTTTTCCATTTTCGTTTATTGTCTTGTGAGTCCATAGGCTGTCAAAATTTCTTCTTGTAAACCGAACATCTCCGCTTCTTCTTCCGGAGTGTAGTGATCATAGCCGTTAATATGTAAAAAGCCGTGTACTGCCAAGAAGCCCATCTCACGCTCAAAGCTGTGACCATATTCTTCGGCCTGCTCATGAGCCTTATCGATAGAGATGAACAATTCCCCAATATAGGCATCAAACTCAGACATCATCTCTGTCAATTCTGGATTTTCAAGCAAATCCTCTTCGTCAAAGGCAATTTCCAATTCTGGTTTATACTCAAGGCTGATGACATCTGTCGGACGGTCGGTGTCACGGTACTCCAGATTAAGTTCATGACTACGCTCATTGGTCACAAAAGTGACTGCCATCTCCTTGTCTTCTTTTCCTAATTTTTGGGCTGCAAATTCCAAAATTTCTTGGGTTTGTTGCAACATTTCTTTTGAAACTTGACCAGTTTCATCTACCATTTCAATATACATGTGCTTCTCGTTTCTCTTTACTTGGCTTTATTATACCACATTTCCATGATTTTATTCTACCTTTTTGATATAATACTATGGAATACAATCACAAGGAGAGAACGATGTCATTTGACGGATTTTTTTTACACCACATGGTTGAGGAATTGCGAAGAGAGTTAGTGAACGGTCGCATCCAGAAAATCAATCAACCTTTTGAACAAGAGTTGGTCTTGCAAATCCGCAGCAATCGCCAAAGCCATCGCCTGCTCCTTTCTGCCCATCCTGTTTTTGGACGCATTCAGCTGACCCAAACGACTTTTGAAAATCCAGCCCAGCCTTCTACCTTTATCATGGTTTTGAGAAAGTATTTGCAGGGGGCCCTGATTGAGTCGATTGAGCAAGTGGAAAATGACCGTATTGTGGAAATGACAGTTTCCAATAAAAACGAGATTGGAGACCATATTCAGGCAACATTGATTATCGAAATCATGGGAAAACACAGTAATATTCTACTAGTCGATAAAAGTAGTCATAAAATCCTCGAAGTTATCAAACACGTTGGCTTTTCACAAAATAGCTACCGTACCTTGCTTCCTGGGTCGACCTACATCGCTCCGCCAAGTACGGAATCTCTCAATCCTTTTACAATCAAGGACGAGAAACTCTTTGAAATCCTTCAAACACAGGAAACGACAGATAAAAATCTTCAAAGCCTCTTTCAAGGTCTGGGACGCGATACGGCAAATGAATTGGAAAGGATTCTGGTTAGTGATAAACTGTCTACTTTCCGTACCTTTTTCCATCAAGAAACCCAGCCATGCTTGACTGAGACATCCTTCAGTCCAGTTCCTTTTAAAAATCAAGTGGGAGAGCCTTTTACCAGTCTTTCTGATTTGCTGGACACCTACTATAAGGACAAGGCAGAACGCGACCGCGTCAAACAGCAAGCCAGTGAACTCATTCGTCGTGTTGAAAATGAACTTCAGAAAAACCGACATAAGCTGAAAAAACAGGAAAAAGAGTTACTGGCGACAGACAACGCTGAAGAATTTCGTCAAAAAGGAGAATTGCTGACAACCTTCCTCCACCAAGTGCCTAACGACCAAGACCAGGTTATCCTAGACAACTACTACACCAACCAACCTATCACGATTGCGCTTGATAAGGCCTTGACTCCCAACCAAAATGCCCAACGCTATTTTAAACGGTATCAGAAACTCAAAGAAGCTGTCAAATACTTGACTGATCTGATTGAGGAAACCAAGGCCACTATTCTCTATCTGGAAAGTGTAGAAACCGTCCTCAACCAAGCTGGGCTGGAAGAAATCGCTGAAATCCGTGAAGAATTGATTCAAACTGGCTTTATCCGCAGAAGACAGCGGGAGAAAATCCAGAAACGCAAAAAACCAGAACAATATCTAGCAAGCGATGGCAAAACCATCATCTGTGTCGGCCGAAACAATCTTCAAAATGAAGAACTAACCTTTAAAATGGCCCGCAAGGAGGAACTTTGGTTCCATGCCAAGGACATTCCTGGAAGCCATGTTGTCATCTCAGGCAATCTTGACCCATCTGATGAAGTCAAGACAGACGCAGCAGAACTTGCAGCCTACTTCTCTCAAGGTCGCCTGTCAAATCTGGTCCAGGTAGATATGATTGAAGTCAAGAAACTCAATAAACCAACTGGCGGAAAACCCGGCTTTGTCACTTACACAGGACAAAAGACCCTCCGTGTCACACCAGATCCAGAAAAAATCGCATCCATGAAAAAATCCTGATTTTATTTGAAATCAGGATTTTTAACTTATACTCAAATCATATCCAATTATAGGACTAATCTTTGCCACCTAATTTCTCATTGATTTTCATCATCACACTAGCAATTTTTTCTCCCCAATAAGGGTCTGAGGCATATTCCACATTCATACCAGATGCCTTGTTTCCAAGGAAAGTTCTGCCCCTATCGATATAATTTTCCTTAATCCACTTGCTTGCACCTAAAATTCCCTTATCCACATCATCAAATGTCTTGGCAGAAAGGTAAGGTGTCGTATCATAGGCTGTAATTCCAAAGAAATTATTCTTATCTTTGGCAATTTTACTTCTTCCCCAGTTACTTTCTAGGGCACTATGGGCAAGGAGATAAAGAGCATTGATATGGTAATGTTTTTCGGCTTCCTTAAAAGTAGCGCCCTTGTTCTCCAAAAGGCTATTGTTAATGTTTAGCAAACTAAATACCTTATCCAATTCTTCAGCACTGTAGTTTGTAGCCTCTGTTAAATCTTTGAAAAGGAAGGGATTCTCAAGCTTAAAACCATCAAAATGCAGGCCATCTGCCGAATAATATTTCTTGCCTACTTCCATATCAGAAAGATGAGAAGCTACTGGGATACTAGCATTCTGAGCCACATAGTGATAAAAACGGTGGCCATCACTCTCATAATAAGGGATAAAGTCCTTACTAGCATCTAGCGCTTGTAAATCTTCTGTTTTCATATAGCCTGACAAACCAGAAATAGTAATAGCCAGGCGCTTGTCATCACTTTTTCTATCCTTATCTAGCCAAACAACACTAGCTTGCGATATATAGGAGAGCTTTTCACCATCTGCATTATAGATATTTGCTGTGACTGGTACTACTTGATAATAAGCAGCATTTTCATTTGTAGCTTTTTCTCCACGCCATTTACCATCGCTTCCAAGCTGATAACCATCTACTGTCTCATTTTTCGCCATGTAGCCACCGGATTTGAAGTAGTACCAGGCTTGACTTTTAGAATCGTAGACCCATTCTTTTTTAGCCATTTTGCCATCAGACTTGAGGTAAAACCATGACTCCTTATCCCAAATCCATTCATTGGCTGCCATGTAGCCACCGGATTTGAAGTAGTACCAAGCTTGACTATGAGAATCGTAGACCCATTCTTTTTCAGCTATTTTCCCATCAGATTTGAGATAAAACCAAGATTCCTTATCCCAAATCCATTCATTGACTGTCATGTAGCCACCGGATTTTAGATAATAATAGTGACCATTCTCGAAAATCCATTCTTTATCAGCATGGTTTCCATTTTCTTTGATGTAAAACCAAGATTGGTATTGTCTGTCAAAAAGCCAACCTTGCTGTACTTTGGCACCAGTGGCATTCACATAAGCTTGATTAATCCACTGACTTGTCAGTAGATAACCACCGGATTTGAAATAATAATCCTTCCCTTTAATTTGGAGCCATTCTTTCTCTGCGTGCTGTCCATCTGCTTTGATATAAAACCAAGCATCGTATTGAGAATCATAGACCCAGTCTTCTATTACTTTGGCACCTGTTGCACCAACATAGGAAGTTCCTACCCAAGCATTTCTTTTCATCTTTCCATCTTGGTCAAGATAATAAAAGGCTCCCTTGTCTTCTACCCATTCTGATTTGGCCATATAGCCACCAGATTTGAGGTAAAAATAGTCGTCACCTTGCTTTAGCCATTCATTTTCAGCATAGTTAGCATCTGCTTTTATATAGAACCAAGATTGATAATGAGTATCAAAAACCCACTCATTCGCTGCTTGACTGCCATCTTCTTTCAGATACTGTTTTCCTTGCCAAGTACCATCACTAGCCATTGCACCCTCTGGACTAGCTAAGAAAAATAGCAGAGCTAAAAAAATAAATCTTACTTTCTTCATTAACCTTCTTCCTCTGTTCTTATTTATTTTATTGTACCAAAATTCTCCTAAATTCATATTACAAACTAATAAAAAATCAAGAACAGATTGATTGCAGGTTACCTCAGAGACTCTTTTACTTCCTGACGGAGTTCTTCCAGACTGCTAATACCGTATTTATCCATGACTTTTGGTAAATTTTCGATGATGTCAGGGCAGGCATAAGGATTGGTAAAGTTAGCTGTTCCAACTCCGATAGCAGATGCCCCAGCCAGATACATTTCTAGGGCAGCTTCAGCCGAATCCACTCCCCCCATTCCAATGATAGGCAGGTCTGTTGTTTGGGCTACTTGGCGGATGAGTTTGAGGGCTACTGGAAAGACTGCTGGACCTGACATTCCACCTGTTCCATTGGCCAAGATTGGTTTTCTGGTTTTGAGGTCAAAGCGCATTCCAACCAGAGTATTGATCATGGTCAAGCCACTTGCTCCCGCATCTTCTGCAGCTTTTGCGACAGTAACGATATCGGTCACACTCGGGGTTAATTTGACATAAACTGGCACTTCTGAGGCTTCCACAGCTGCTTTCACCACATCATAAGCCAAATCTGGATCTTGACCAATCAAAAGTCCATGATTACAGTGATCTACGTTAGGGCAAGAAATATTGAGCTCAATAGCCTTCACATTAGCTACCTTGGAAATACCACGAGAAACGGTCTCATACTCTTGTTTTGAAAAACCAGCCACATTGGCAATAATAGGAAGATTGGGATATTCTCTTTCCAGCCAAGGTAACTTTTCAGCCAAAACAACTTCCAAACCAGGATTTTGCAAGCCAATTGCATTAAGCATACCAGCGGGTGTTTCTGCCACTCTTGGAGTTGGATTCCCAAAACGGGGTTCAAGGGTTGTCGCCTTGATCATAATAGAACCTAAAAGGTCTAAATCATAGTACTTGGCATACTCTTGTCCAAAACCAAAACAGCCTGATGCTGGAATAATGGGATTTTTCAAATCCAAGCCTGGGAGAGAAACTTGTAAACGATTTGTAGTCATGATTTTCTCCTTATAATACAACTGTTCCTGTGCGGAAAACAGGGCCATCTTCACAGACGCGTTGACTGACCTTCTCGCTTTCTGGCACTTTTAGGACGCAGGCATAACAAGCTCCCATCCCACAAGCCATACGAGATTCCAGAGATAGATAGGCTCTTGGGTGGTCATAAAAGGTTTGATTGATATACTTCATCATTCCTGGAGCCCCACATGAGTAAACAGCATCAAACTGACTGTCTAAATCCTTGATGACTACAGAGACATTTCCCTTAATGCCATACGAACCATCATCTGTCGTTACAAAGACCTGCCCATATTGGGCCAATTCCGCCTCTAAAATAACAGCATCCTTGTTCGCAAAACCGAGAACTGTCACTACTTTCACACCACGCGCATGCAATTCCTTGGCCACCTCAAGTAAAGGAGGTACACCAATCCCCCCTCCAACTAAGAGAATCTGGCTCTGCTCATCTAGGTCAGACAAGTCAAAACCATTCCCTTGAGGCCCCATCACATCAAGAGTATCACCCTGACTTAAGGTTGAGAAAATAGCTGTCCCAGCCCCCTCAATCCGATAAATAATATGACACTGCTTCTTAACCTTATCAATAGACGAAATTGAAATAGGACGGCGCAAGAGATGGGCATCATCAGGCACACGCAGATGAAGAAATTGGCCTGCTCGCATAGCTTCAACCATTTCTCCTTCTAGGACTAATTCAAAGATTGCTGGCGCGATTTCCTCTTGTGCGACCACCTTCATGGTTTCCAAACGAATTGCACCCAAACGTTTCTTACATGTGGGATTCATGACTTTTCCTCCTTAAATTTTAAGGGGTCCAGACAAAGAAAAGACCTTGCTAGTGCAAGGCCTCAGTTAAAATCGTACAACAGAAGAGAGCACACTCAAAAAGTCTCCTCTAGAAAATTGTACTATTCTTTTATCTGACACCTTGTGAGTCTCTCTGGACTCCCCTTAAAGGTTAAATTTTTACCAGTATACTCTTTCAGCTAAAAAAAGTCAAGTAGAAAACGAACATTCTACTTGACCTCACGAGATTATTTTTCACGAATAACTTCGACCTTATATCCATCAGGGTCTTTGACAAAGTAATAGTTAGGCGCAGTTCCTGGTAGGCCATTTGGCTCAGTAACTTCATAACCTTTGGCACTATGCTCTTGATGAAGAGCTTCAAGATCAGGTGTACTGAGGGCGATATGGGCAAATCCATCTCCAACCACATAAGGACCATGATCGTAGTTATAAGTCAACTCCAACTCATAGTCATCACCCTCAAGACCTAGATAGACAATCGTGAAGGCATGGTCTGGAAAATCTCTGCGACGCAATTCTTTAAAACCAAAAGCATCTTGATAAAATGCGATTGATTTTTCAAGGTTTTCTACTCGCAAGCAAGTGTGTAACATTTTTGAAGCCATATTTTTCTCCTTTATTTTTAAAAAGACTGGGACAATCCTGTTCCAGTCTTATCTGTTATTATTTACCAAGTTTTGCTTTCGCTGCATCTGCAAGAGCTGTGAAAGCTGCTGCATCGTTAACAGCTAAGTCAGCAAGCATTTTACGGTTAACTTCGATCTCAGCCAATTTCAAACCATGCATCAATTGTGAGTATGAAAGTCCGTTCATACGAGCTGCCGCGTTGATACGAGTGATCCACAATTTGCGGAAGTCACGTTTTTTCTGACGACGGTCACGGTATGCATAGTAGTAAGAGTTCATTACTTGTTCTTTTGCAGTACGGAACAAGATGTGTTTAGCTCCATAGTAACCTTTTGCTAATTTAAGAATACGTTTACGACGTTTGCGTGATACAACGCCACCTTTAACACGTGCCATGTTTTATTTCCTCCAAATATTTCCTAGAATTGTTTACTTACAGTCAAGCTATTATTTCAAGCGAGTAAGCATTGCTTTGATACGTTTGTAATCTCCTGAATGCACCATAGATGCTTTACGAAGATGACGACGTTGTTTCTTAGTTTTTCCGTGGAAACGGTGAGAAGTGTAAGCACGGAAACGTTTAAGTCCACCAGAACCTGTACGTTTGAAACGTTTAGCTGATGCGCGGTGTGTTTTTTGTTTTGGCATGATTTTTTCTCCTTTATTTAACTTTCTGACAATTATTTTTTGTCAGTCGCTGGCGCCAATTGCATGAACATTTGACGTCCATCCATTTTAGCACGTTGTTCGATGATGGCAATATCTTGAGTTGCTTCAGCAAACTCGGCTAAAACTTTTGCACCAATCTCTTTATGGGTAATCATACGACCCTTAAAGCGAATAGATACCTTAACTTTATTTCCTTTTTCAAGGAACTTACGTGCATTACGAAGTTTTGTATCAAAGTCACCCTTGTCAATTGTTGGACTTAGACGAACTTCTTTCACAGTAACAACGCTTTGTTTTTTACGTTGTTCTTTTTGCTTCTTCTGGTACTCAAATTTGAACTTACCGTAGTCCATAATTTTTGCAACAGGCGGTTTGGCTTGGGGTTGAATCAATACTAGGTCAACATTAGCGTTATCAGCCAAAGCTTGCGCTTCACTGAGTGGCTTGATGCCTAGCTGTTCTCCTTCAAGACCAATCAAGCGAACTTCACGTACACGAATCTCATCATTGATGAATAAGTCTTGCTTTGCTATGGTTTTCACCTCTTTTGTTTTATTAGAGAAAAACAATAGCGGACTCGTAAATATACAAGCCCGCACGTTATGATAGCGTTTCTTCGAAACTTTTCATCCGTAGGGCCAGGCAACTTAATGTCACAAGGCGAGAAGCTCTCACTTCTGCTTTTCTCAACTTTTATATGATATCAAGTTTTCTAGCTCTTGTCAAGATAAAAAGTTATTTTTTTGAAAAGTTTCTGTTTGTATTTTGGCTTGGTTTCCACATCAAAAAGAGAGAACCAAGTTGATTCCCTCTCTATATTAGTTTTTACTTATTTTCCGTATAGAAATGCTAGAATCTATTAAAAACTTCCCTTTTACGTGAATTTCCCCATCTTTCGATAAATAAAATCCCCACTAACAAAAGGATAATCAAGCAAGGAAGTAAAACTAGCCCCATGCTCCAATTTAGATTGACATTATCAATCTGCTTAGGTAATCTTCCAGATAAAATCTCCACTGAACGCAAGTAAGTAAAGGGAATCAGATGTGCAATCCTTTGAAGAGGCTGAATTGTTTGGATGCCAAACAATAAGCCAACAATCCCAATGAGTGAAAGAAAAAGGACAGGCATTTTTTGCTTGAAAAAGTAAGCAATCAAATACACGACTTCCACAATGACGATAAAGGCTAAGAAAGCTAAGAACAAGCCAGGAAATAACACATCTTGTATCTTTCCAATAGTTACCTCTTGATTCGCTAAGCTATAAATTGGGTAGGGATAATCTAACTGTCCAAAACCACTTATCAGACTTCCCGCTAGAAAAGAAAATCCACAGATTCCGATAAACAGCACAGTTACATAGCCCACTCCAACTCCAAGAGAGGATAAAGCAAATGTCACTTTTGAAAAAGGATATAACTGAGCTGTGTCCAGATGATTTTGATATCTTTCTGCAAATAGTTGCGTTAGCATAAAAATAATAGCAACCACAAACAAGCTTGGGATGATAGCCTCTAAAATCCAGACAATCTGGTCAATCCCGTGGGTCGGAAACTCCAAAGTATGTGCTTTTATGTTCAAGGGATACAGGGCTTGGTAAATCTTTCGTTGGCGGTCAACCGCCATTTTAAAGTCAGAGCTAGCAGTCGGTTCATTTGACATAACTTCATAATTCTTCTCTTCATCTTGCCACTGCAAATAATAGGCTTCTTTCCATCGTCCTTCTTTTAGTAAATTCAAAATTTCTTTCTTTTGCGTTAAAAAATTTTTTTGCAAGTCTAAATTACTTTTAACACTCTGGTATTCCTCCGAGCTGGTGTCAGACATTTGGGAAAGCTTCACTTCATTTTCATTGATGATTCTCTCATATTTTACAACACTGGTTTCCAACTCGCTCTCCAAGCTGTGTGAGTTTGCAGTCTGACTATTTAAATAAAAGGTAACACCGAGTACAGATGCAAATAAAAGTAAGATAATCCAGTTTAAACGACTTTTGAAAACTTTTTTCAATAAAAATAGACTAACATCTTTCATAAACTAAACCTCTTCTATCTGCCCCTGATGAATGGTTACTACTCTATCGCAGACATCAACCAACTCTTCCTTATAGTGGGAACTTAAAAGAACCAGCTGCTCTTGTCTATCGATTTGTGCCAGCCTATCAAAAAACTTCTGTCGATAATACTCATCTAAGCCATTTGTAATTTCATCCATAAGCCAGCATTTGGCCTGACTGAGGAAATACATGGCAATCACCAAGCGTTGCTTCATGCCTAGGGAATACTTGCGAATGGGAAGGCTGATATAGTCAGACATTTCCCAGTAGGCGATTTCATCCCTCAAGTTCAGGTCTGACTTCCAGATGCTTTTTATAAGGCGAAGATAGTCCATCCCACTTAAGTTTCCATCCAGCCATTCAACACTCTCATAATAAAATAAAGAAGGAGAGACTGCGATATTTCCACTACTTATGGGGATTAAGTTGCTAATGGCGCGGAACAGGGTCGTCTTTCCAGAGCCATTGATAGCGAGAACACCATAAACCCTGCCTTTATTAAAGGTGAAATCCGCATCTTGCAAGATGACTTGTCGCGTTTTTAAGGTCACATGAGTAAGCTGTAACATATCCAGTCCTCCTTTTTCTCACTCTTTAAGGATCAATAGCCTCCTTTGTAATGGTTTACTACCTCATAACGATCGTAGTTCCAGCCTCCGCCAACTTTATACTCAGAATAGCTATAATAAGAAGACCATTCCGGAATGACAATATATCCATATCTGTGGTAATTCATACTATACCTATAGTAGGTATTCCAATCATAGCGATAACTTTTAAGAACGGTCTTAGCAGATACACTGGACTGAAGAAGACCAATAGATTATAAACTAACTAATTAAACGATTTTTGCTAATTTTTAATGATTTTATATCATCAATATCGAAGACGCTTTCATTATATCGTTTTTATCATTATTATGCAACAGATTTTTAGTTTATTTTACTACTAGACTTCCTGCAAAACTAGAATCCTAGTTCATGATTGATAATGCCAGCAATCGAATTCATTCGTAATCCGAAGCGTTTACGATGATTTCGATAGGTTGTTGAAAACATTTTAAACGTTTTTACTGTGGCAAAAATATTCTCAACCTTGCTGCTCTCCTTAGATAGTGCATGGTTACAGGCTTTGTCTTCAAGAGTTAATGGCTTAAGTTTACTTGATTTCCTCGGAGTTTGTGCTTGAGGATATATCTTCATGAGTCCTTGATAAGCACTGTCAGCCAAGATTTTACCAGCTTGTCCGATATTTCTGCGACTCATTTTGAACAACTTCATATCATGACAATAGTTCACAGTGATCTCCAAAGAAACAATTCTCCCTTGACTTGTGACAATCGCTTGAGCCTTCATAGCGTGGCATTTCTTTTTACCAGAATAATTCGCTAATTGTTTTTTA
>NZ_VMLH01000087.1:0-45188 GCF_013276595.1 Streptococcus sp. 10824 | reverse complement strand
CATATACATACGGCAAGGCGAAGCTGACGTGGTTTGAAGAGATTTTCGAAGAGTATTAGAATTATAAAAAACGCATAATATCAGATGTAGAAAATTTGATATTATGCGTTTTATCATGAAAAGATTTTCTAAATCATCTCCTCAAATTGATTTTTTCACAGTCTAAAATAATTGATAGATAAACTATGAATTGGAGTTATTCTGACTCCTTACGAAAGCTAAATAATCCAGCAGTTAGAGTTAACATTCCAAATAGGGTAGCGAGAATTGAGTGATTTTCTCCAGTATTTGGCAAAGTCTTAGCTACTTGTTTCGAAATAGTTTCAGTCTTAGTTGCTAACGACTCAGCTTGAGTTTTTGTACTACTTGCGTCATTTCCTTTTTGTTCAGTATTACTACTATTTACAACTGGAACAGGAGTTGTACTACCTCCGTTATCACGGCTTGCGGCAACTTTGAAAGTCATAGCATAGATACTAAAGTGATTGGTTTCAAAAGTAACCTTATCTGTATCTTGTTTGAACTTCAATGCCTGTAAAGTACCATCTGGAGCAACATAGTAAACATTTTCAACTGGCTTATCGGCAGAAAGACTTACTAGAACCATGCCATTTGGCTGGATAGCTTTACCATTCGCGTCATACAGATGAATGTCAAAGGCCTTGTAGTCTTTTGATTCAAGTGAAGTCGGCTTGGTTTCTTCTACCTTGATATAGCTGACATTTTTGAGTGTTGCTTCTGAACCATGCACTTGAACGCTTCCAGCTTTGTTCGAAAGAACACGAGTATTGTTTGGGATGGCTGGATTAAGCGTAGGCGTTACGGGAGTTGTCGGTGTTATTGGAGCAACTGGATTCACAGGTTGTTCAGTTGGTTTCTCTGGCTTAGCAGGTTGTGGTTGATCTGGAACAGCTGGTGCAACTGGTTTTGGTGTGTCAGGAACTACAGGTTTCTCACTTGGCTTCTCAGTTGGTTTCACTGGCTTAGCAGGTTGTGGTTGATCAACTGGAACAGTAGGAACACTTGGTTGCTTGTCTGGCTTAGGTTGTTCACTTGGCTTAACTTCAGGTTTTACTTGCTCAGCTGGTTTTTCAGCAGGGTTCTTAAACAAGAAAACGTAAGTATCGTAGGTTTCACCAAATAGATTGTATGAATGAGTTTTAGTTTTCTCATCATAGCGATTTGTTTCTTCACTTGGGAATCCTGGATAATAGAGTTCTTCCAGTTTTCTATCCTTAGTTAATGTATAAACCTGAATATCTTCTTTCTTCTCTTTTGATTTGATAGTTAAAGAGATGCCACCACCTTGGAGAGTTCGATTTGTTCCGTAAGTTGGATTTCCATTTTTATTAGGAACTTCATAGAAGATTGTATAAGCTTCGTAGTTCATTCCTTCTAACTCTGGAACTTTTACTCGAACAAGAGCAGGTTTAAACCTACTGTCCATATCTCCAAATCCGCTACCTTTAAATTTTATCTCTTTACCGTTTTCGAACATCGGATTATTGAAATTCGAATTAAAAGTATTTACTTTTATGTGAGAGCCTGCATGAAGCAAGTCTGGTTCAGCTGTCCACCAACCGTAAGATGTTTTTTCTACATTTTCAACAGGAAGTGGAGCAGCAAGGTCGTTTGTTGTTAGAGTAGGGCGACCTGCTCCGTTAAACCAACGTTTTGGCTGGTTGGTTCTATAAGGAATCTTTGGTAATCCAGCATTTTTAGCTGGTTCCACTGGTTTAGCAGGTTGTGGTTGCTCCACTGGTTTAACCTCTGGTTGAGGGTTTTCTGCTGGTTTTGGAGATGGAACGGGTGTTTCAGCTGGTTTATTTTCAACCGGCTTGTTCTCAGCTGGTTTCGGCTGCACAGTTGGTTCAACTGTCTCCACTGGTTTCGAAATTTCAGCAGGTTTTTCCGTTTCCGCTGGTTGCGGATCTTTCGGTTTTTCTTCTACTGGTTTATTTTTAGTGTAAATAAAATAGTAGCGGAAAAGATTATCTCCTTTACCATTTTTGTAACCAGAACCACGCAAAGCATAGGCTGCATCATAGCTAACTCTGACAACCTTTGGATCTGGATCGATATCTGGATGATCTGCAGCTGATTTTACGACGTGGCTAAAAGTGTAGCCAGGAATTTTTTCTGCTGTTAGTATTCCATCTGCACTATCTTTGTCATGTATATCCCATGTAGACCAGACTTTTGCTTGTTTTGGGCTATCAATACTTGATTCGGTAGTGTATCCATGCTCCTTGACACGATCAGCATCTAAGAAATATGCTTGGATTTCATATGTTCGATCGCTTATATCTGATAATGCTCGCACTGCTCCAGGAGGTGCTCCTGGGATTGGTCTATGGATTAGTTCATCTATGTCAATTCCTTTAGCAGCCCAAAGCTCCTTGTTAGCCTCAGCTATCAGTTCATTGTACTCTTCTTGAGTCTTAGCTGCTCCCTTCTTGTATGCCAAATCTTCCGCCACCATCTTCTTCATCTCTTCAGAATCTGTTATAGGTTGTTCTGGTTCAGGCGTTATGATTGGCAGGCCTGGCTCAGGTAGCTGATTGGTTGGATCGACGTTGTATTTTTTCTCGATCTCAGCATTTTTCTTGTCCTCTGCGATAGCCTCATCTGTTCCGTTTGCAAGAATGTTGCCCTCGGTCGAAGGTTTTTCGACAGGAGCGGGCTCTTCTACTGGCTTTTCAGCAGGTTTTGAAACTTCTTTGTCTAGCTTTGGTTTTGGTTTAGCGATTGGGTCGAGCATACTGAAATCAACCCAGCTACCATTAGGTTTTGGTGCAGGTGTTGGTTGAGCAACATTAGGTTTAGCAGCAACATTTGGCTGCGGCGCAACGTTTTCCTCGGCACGCACCAAAGTTGGCACGGCAGCACTAAGAGTTACAGCAGAGAAAGTGACAATACCTAGTTTAGTTAGTTTATTCATAATTTTTCCTCCTTGGGAATATATAATTGCCTTTTTAGGCTTATAAAATAACAAAATCAACTTCCTTTCAAGACCACAAAAGCAAAATTTTGAGCCAACTCATTCTCTAAACATTTAATGTTCTTGATAGAAGCCTTAAATGAACCTTTATCCATTAACTGAACAATACAGCTATTACACTATTACATATCTTAATAATTTTTAAATTTTTTGTTACCATAAGCTCGCTAACTACTTTAGAGATAGGGAACTAAGTGTATCGCGTAACGACCGTTAAACGATACACAAAAAATACCAGTCTAATACAGGTTAAAAACACTGTTAAACTCGTATTTTTTAAATATTCATATTGTTGTTTTGACTGTTTCATCAAACGGTCGTTAATCGAAACAAATTTACAGCTTCATTCTACCATTTTTCCCTATTTTTAGCAATGATTTTCCGTTTTTTTTTGACGATTGTTCGCCACTTTATTGCGTTCTAACACTTTATATAGGGTTGATGTAGAAATTTGTTCAGCTTTTGCAATATTACGTATGCTTATATTTGAATGTAGATATTTGTTAAGTATCCGCTCCTCCTTTTCTTTTGAAATCCGTTTTGCTCCTAATCTAACACCATTTTCCTTAGCTTTTCGAAGTCCTTCTTTTGTGCGAAACCTCAGATTTTCCAGCTCATTTTCTGCCACAAAGCCTAAAATGACGCAAAGTAACCTGCCAATAAGAGAGTCTGTTTCTAGTTTTTCATGCAAACTGACTAGCTGAATATGATATTCATTAAATTGTTCAATAAGTTCTAGTAGCTTAAACATAGATCGAGTCAGTCTATCTAACTTATAGATAGTGAAAGTAACCTGCTTGCCATCTTTCGAAAAGTCAGAGGCCAGTTTTAAGGCTTTTGTAAGTTCAGGACGAGTGTTATTTGCACCAGATTCCTTTTCTATAAAAAGTTTATCGCAATGTTTGAGAGCTTCGATTTGCACTTTCAATCCTAGGTCTTGCTTATGAGTAGATACACGGGCGTAGCCTATGTTGATAGTCTTTTGAGACATAAAAATCCTCCTGTTATCTTGATACAGAGGGATATTTTACTATGAATTTTAAAATAAGAAAAGACTTCAATTTCATAATCCCTATGAACTACACCCCAAAAGCTAGATTATTCTATCTAACTTTTTAGGGTGTACATAGATAGGGAAGGTGTAATTATAGGAGTTTTACTTGTCTCTTTGTATTACCAAATAATCACGCGCTCTTCTGGTGAACGCCACATTCCGTCACCTTCTTTGACATCATAGGTTGTAAAGAAATCATCGAAGTTTGGCACTTGTACATTGACACGAAGTTTGGCTGGCGCGTGCACATCGACACTAGCCAAAAGTTTCATAAATTCTGGACGACCTTTCATGCGCCAGATGCGACCGAAGTTGTAGAAGAACTCTTCTGCTGAGAAGTCTGCTTCTCTCTTAGCTGCTTCAAGCGCTGCTGCGATTCCTCCCAAGTCAGCCACGTTTTCTGATACAGTCAATTTACCGTTAATGGTTGCTCCATAAGAATCCTGTCCATCAAATTGGTCAATGACTTTTTGTGTTTTCTCCTTGAAGGCAGCATAGTCGCTCTCTGTCCACCAATCCTTGAGGCTACCATTTTCGTCAAAGGAAGCTCCGTTGGTATCAAAGGCGTGGGAAATTTCATGGGCAATCACTGCCCCAATACCACCGTAGTTAGCAGAAGATGACTGATGCAAGTCATAGAAAGGCGCCTGTAAAATAGCCGCAGGAAAGACAATCAGGTTCTTCTGTGGATTGTAGTAGGCATTGACCATATGAGCAGGCATGCCCCATTCTTTGTAGTCTACAGGTTGGTTCCACTTGCTCCAACTGTGCTTGATTTCCACACGCGCAAAGGCTAGAGCATTCTCAAAAAGACTGGCAGTTTCATTCACCACCTTATCCTTGTAACGTGCAGGCAATTCTTCTGGATAGCCAATATAAGGTTTGATCACATTGAGCTTCACGATAGCCTGTTTACAGGTTTCTGGAGTGAGCCAGTCATTCTTAAGCAGACGCTCCTTATAGACATCAATCATGGTTGCCACTTTTTTCTCCACATCCGCCTTGGCTTCTGGAGAGAACTTCTCACGGGCGTACCAAAGACCCAGGGCTTGCTTGAAAGGTTCCTGTGCTAGATGATAAGCTGCTTTGACCTTATCTTTTGCCTCTGGAACTCCAGAAAGGGCACGGCTGTAGGCACCAGACAAAACACGGATATCCTCTGTTAAATAGCTGGTTGAAAGATTGACTACACTTAAAATTAAGTTTGCTTTGAGAAGAGGCCAAGCCTCTTCACTATAGAATTGATCTGCTGCTTGCCAGAAACGTTCCTCGTCTACAATAACCTTGTCTGGTACTTGTCCAAGAACAGCTTGGAAGAAGTCATTCAAAGGTAGAGCAGGCGCGAATTTCTTGAAATCTTCGTAAGAATATGGATGGTAAAGCTTGGCATATTCTGAACCTTCTTCATTAGAGAGCACCACTGCCGCAACTCGGCGGTCCAATTCAAGTCTTTTTTCTAGCAAGTCTTCAATTTCTTCATCAGAGAAATCATAAGCCTTGAGGAGATTTGCGCTGCTTTCTTTCCAAAGAGTCAAGAGCTCTTCGCGCTGAGGATGCTCTTCTGCATAGTAGGTCGTATCTGGCAAGATTGTGCTTGGAGCGCTAGCCCATAGAACATTGATTCTAGCATCCATAAAGTCTGGCGATACACCAAAAGGAAGGAAGTTTGGTTTTCCTGCAAGCTCAAACTCTGCTAGTTTAGCTGTAAAATCCGCAAAAGTCTCCAATTCTTGGAATTCTTTAAGGAGTGGTAAGACAGGTGTGATACCGTCAGCTTCTCTCTTGTCAAAATCACGAACTAGGCGGTGGTATTTGACAAAGTTTGCCAAGATAGCATCCTCAGGCACCTCTTCACCTGCTAACCACTTGTCTGTTGTCGCCAGCATCAAGTCTTCAATTTCCTGATCTAAATCAACAAAACCTCCCGTTTGAGACTTATCTGCTGGAATTTCAGCTGTCTGTTGCCATTCTCCATTGATAGCATCATAAAAATCATCTTGATAACGTGTCATCTTGTTCTCGCTTTCATTTGTATTTGTCTTTATCTTAACAAAAATCACTAGGGAATGCAATTAAAAATGAACGGATGTTTCCTATTGTTTTTCAGTTATTTAATTTTTTGAAAATCTATGTTCAGATTTTAGAGGGTTTGTCCGCATTCAAATCAAAAAATCAGGATGATATGCATTAATTTCTTGACAAAACCAAGGATTGATAGTAAAATAATTCTAAGAGATCGATTCCAACTGTTACGAGTTGTCGATACTCGAATAATCTATATAGAAATTTAGAGGTATTATTATAATGAAGCAATTTGAAATTCTTTCAGATAAATATTTAGAGTCCATTACAGGTTCTGGTGGAGATTTAGCCCCAGGAGTGTATTGTGTAGACGTTAACGGTAGAGCAAAATGTAGTATCAATCCTGGAGAATTTTGGGGGTACACAGGAAGTGTAATAGTCAATGGATGGATTAATTATGGTCCATGGGCACCTAGACCAGGATTTGGTGTAATAATTCCATGATGCAAATTGAATTTCGGGAAAGGGTAGAGCATCTTCTTCATCAAAAAGAAATAAATGAAAATAGTGAGTTGAGTGACCTATTTCGTCTTTCTCTACAAGATTTAAACAAGAATGAAAAATATCAATCAGTCATGGCCAAATTGAGTCAAGGGTTGTCCTTTTACCTCATGACACATCATTATCAAGCCCCTAAGTCCGTGATTGATTTTGGTTTACAGATTGCCAAAGCACCTAGCAAGGAGAGAGGGAAGCTGGCTTTCTTGCAGATGCTTGCTCAAACCCTACAAGGCTTTCGTTAAAACTATCGAACATCAGAGGGGATACTCTGGTGTTTTTTGCTGATAAGACTATAAATTTTCCTAAAAATATGATACAGTAGATTGAAATAAGCTATGGACAACTTGATTAGGGAAATCAAATTAATTTCTAGAAATGTTTTAGCATCCCCGGCGTACTATTCTAGTTTCAACTTACTATAGAATAGGTGGCAGATAAAAAATTGAAGGGAAGATAGCATACAAAATAAACAAATCATTATCGGAGTTACAAGTGCTTCTAGTGATAAAATCAGTGTTTCAAGATTTATTTTATCCTATTTCCCTGCTGGAAAAGATTTCTATGATTGAGCATGATTCATGCTACAAGAATCAGTTTCACTTGACATTTGAAGATCGTGTCAAAACCAACTATGACCATCCTTTGATACAGACTTGATAATTGAACAAATTAAGGGATTGTTGGCAGGGCGTTCGGTGGGCATTCCAATACTATACTGTAATTGAATTTTTTAGTTTAGGCGTTAGAACTGTTTCCTCAGTTCTAGCGCCTTTTCTTTTTGATAAGTCTGCTTAATAGAGACTATAGTGGATTGAAATAAAATGTGAACAAATCGATTGGCTGCTTTCAATGAATTTCTAAAAATGAATTAGAAGTCATATTATACTATTCTAACTTCAATCCACTATAGTTTATAAATGATTCTGAGAATCTTATGAGCCCAAGCAATAATAGGCTTCATCTTGCTTCATCTTTGAGAAATTCAATTGTAAAAAGAAGAAAAAACTGGATCCGTAGAATGTGCTGCGATTAATCCCGACATAGTCACAACCTGTTTGATATATTGATTCCCTTGTGTGATGTGTAAAGATTTTTTAATGCCTTATTTTAATTTTTTCAAAAATTAACTTGACTTAATTTTTTTTTTAAGGTATATTAAGAGACAGGAGGAATACAAGTTTATGATACGTATCGAAAACCTCAGTGTCTCCTACAAAGAAACGTTGGCACTTAAGGATATTTCACTAGTGCTCCAAGGACCAACAATTATCGGTATTATTGGTCCAAACGGCGCTGGGAAATCAACATTATTAAAAGGTATGCTGGGAATTATCCCACATCAAGGTCAGGCATTTCTCGATGACAAGGAAGTTAAAAAATCCTTACATCGAATTGCCTATGTCGAACAAAAAATCAATATCGACTACAACTTTCCCATCAAGGTCAAGGAATGTGTCTCTTTAGGACTCTTTCCCTCTATCCCTCTCTTTCGAAGTTTAAAGGCTAAACATTGGAAGAAAGTGAAAGAAGCCCTTGAAATCGTCGGTCTAGCTGACTACGCTGAACGGCAAATCAGTCAACTGTCTGGAGGTCAATTCCAGCGGGTCTTGATTGCCAGATGTTTGGTACAGGAAGCCGACTATATCCTCTTGGATGAACCCTTTGTTGGGATTGACTCTGTCAGTGAGGAAATCATCATGAATACGCTGAGAGATCTGAAAAAAGCTGGGAAGACGGTTCTCATCGTCCACCACGACCTCAGCAAGGTTCCCCACTACTTCGATCAAGTCTTGCTTGTCAATCGAGAAGTGATTGCCTTTGGTCCAATCAAAGAAACCTTTACCGAAGCCAATCTCAAAGAAGCTTACGGTAATCGACTCTTTTTCAATGGAGGTGACCTATGATTGCAGAATTTATCGATGGATTGCAAAAATTCCATTTCCTACAAAATGCCTTGATAACAGCTATTGTCGTCGGGGTCGTAGCTGGAGCTGTAGGATGTTTCATCATTCTACGCGGGATGTCACTCATGGGAGATGCCATTTCACATGCTGTCTTACCAGGTGTAGCCCTCTCCTTCATCTTGGGCCTTGACTTCTTTATCGGAGCCATTGTCTTTGGACTGCTAGCTGCCATCATCATTACCTACATCAAGGGAAACTCGATTATCAAAAGCGATACCGCCATCGGCATTACCTTTTCTTCTTTCTTAGCCCTCGGTATCATCTTGATTAGTGTCGCTAAAAGTTCAACTGACCTTTTCCATATCCTTTTTGGTAATATCCTAGCCGTCCAAGATACGGATATGTTTATTACCATGGGGGTAGGGGCAGCCATTCTCTTGTTGATCTGGATTTTCTTCAAGCAACTCTTGATAACTTCCTTTGATGAACTCTTGGCTAAAGCCATGGGAATGCCTGTCAATTTCTATCACTACCTTCTCATGGTACTCCTGACTCTCGTGTCTGTGACAGCCATGCAAAGTGTCGGAACTATCCTGATTGTAGCCATGCTGATTACCCCAGCTGCAACTGCTTATCTGTATGCTAATAGCCTGAAAAGTATGATTTTCCTTTCCTCAACCTTTGGAGCTACTGCTTCAGTTTTGGGACTCTTTATCGGTTATAGCTTTAACGTTGCGGCAGGTTCTAGTATCGTGCTCACAGCTGCTAGTTTCTTTCTCATTAGCTTCTTTATCGCTCCAAAACAACGATATTTGAAACTAAAAAATAAACATTTGTTAAAATAAGGGGCAAAGCCCCAATAATAAATTGGAGGATCTAATGAAAAAATTAGGTACATTACTCGTTCTCTTTCTTTCCGTCATTGCTCTTGTAGCATGTGCTAGTGGAAAAAAAGATGCAGCTTCTGGTCAAAAACTAAAAGTTGTTGCTACAAACTCAATCATCGCTGATATTACTAAAAATATTGCTGGTGACAAAATTGATCTTCATAGTATCGTTCCGATTGGGCAAGACCCACACGAATACGAACCACTTCCTGAAGATGTTAAGAAAACTTCTGAGGCAGACCTCATTTTCTATAACGGTATCAACCTTGAAACAGGTGGCAATGCTTGGTTTACCAAATTGGTAGAAAACGCTAAGAAAACTGAAAACAAAGACTACTTTGCAGTCAGTGAAGGTGTTGATGTTATCTACCTTGAAGGAAAAAATGAAAAAGGTAAAGAAGACCCACACGCTTGGCTCAACCTTGAAAATGGGATTATCTTTGCTAAAAATATCGCCAAACAATTGAGCGCCAAAGACCCTAACAACAAAGAATTCTATGAAAAAAATCTCAAAGAATATACTGATAAGTTAGACAAACTTGATAAAGAAAGTAAGGATAAATTTAATAACATCCCTGCTGAAAAGAAACTCATTGTAACTAGCGAAGGAGCATTCAAATACTTCTCTAAAGCCTATGGTGTCCCAAGTGCTTACATCTGGGAAATCAATACTGAAGAAGAAGGAACACCTGAACAAATCAAGACCTTGGTTGAAAAACTTCGCCAAACAAAAGTTCCTTCACTCTTTGTAGAATCTAGTGTGGATGACCGTCCAATGAAGACTGTTTCACAAGACACAAACATCCCAATCTACGCACAAATCTTTACTGACTCTATCGCAGAACAAGGTAAAGAAGGCGACAGCTACTACAGCATGATGAAATACAACCTTGATAAGATTGCTGAAGGATTGGCAAAATAATCTAGATATTAGTTTATCTATTACTAGGTTCTTGTCTCTCTTTACATTACTTCTAATATTAGCTTTGTTAGTTCTATCTCTAGCTACAAAACAGCGTTTATAAGAATAAAGATTTCTTAAATCAGTACGAACGAAGTGAGTTTTTACCAGATATTTCTCACTGTAGTGGTATCCTAGATAAGAACTTTGATCTTATCTAGGACGGAATTTTTGAGCCCTAGGGCTCAAAAATTAGGGATGAAGTTCCGAAGGAAGTTGCTCCCGTCCGCACTACCTTCGAGAAATATCAAATAGATAAAAAATCTGAAAAACGTCATTCTCACATGAGCTGGCGTTTTTTCTATGCCCACATTTCCGGTCAAATCATTGGAAAATTCCGACTGTTTCAGCTAAAATGGAAGAAAAAAGATTGGAGTATCTTATGGTAACTTTTCTCGGAAATCCTGTGAGCTTTACAGGTAAACAACTACAAGTCGGCGACAAGGCGCTTGATTTTTCTCTCACTACAACAGACCTTTCTAAAAAATCTCTGGCTGATTTTGATGGCAAGAAAAAAGTCTTGAGTGTCGTACCTTCTATCGATACAGGCATCTGCTCAACTCAAACGCGTCGTTTTAACCAAGAACTGGCTGGACTGGACAATACGGTTGTCTTGACTGTTTCCATGGACCTGCCTTTTGCTCAGAAACGTTGGTGCGGTGCTGAAGGTATTGAAAATGCCATCATGCTCTCAGACTACTTTGACCATTCTTTTGGACGTGATTATGCCCTCTTAATCAATGAGTGGCACCTATTAGCACGCGCAGTCTTTGTCCTCGATACTGACAATACGATTCGCTACGTTGAATACGTGGATAATATCAACTCTGAACCAAACTTCGAAGCCGCAATTACAGCTGCTAAAGCCCTATAGAAAAAATCCTCTGTCACAAAGAGTTTCCTGCTCTTTGAAACGGAGGATTTTTGTTTACGAGTAAATACAAGTTCAATCAGCTAAAAATAACTACCTTATGCTCAATGAATATCAAAGAGTAAACTAAGATTCTAGCCACAGGCTACTCAAAACACTGTTTTGGGTTTTCAAATGGAAGCTGACCTGGTTTGAAGAGATTTTCGAAGAGTATTACTCTACAGATTTCAAGGCTTCAAGCATATCAACCTTTCTCAGATGATGATTGACGAAGAAACCAAGCAAGGTCAAAATGATGCTTACTGCTGCCACTGGGATTACATAGACCTCCCAACCTACCTGCGGATAAAAGAGAATAGTCGCAGGCGAAATCATTTGAATCAAAAATTGGTGTAAATAGAAACCTGAGAGCAGACCAAGTACGATTCCCACAAGGGACAGCACAATCGTCTCACGATAAATGTAGAGGGTGACTTCATTATTATGAAAGCCGAGAACCTTGATAGTGGAGAGTTCACGGATTCTCTCAGCCACATTGATATTGGTCAAATTGTAGAGGATAACAATAGCCAACAGAACCGATACGATGACCAATATGGTCATGGTCTGATTGAGTGAACTAGCGACGGAGTCAAAGAGTCGAATGGCTGAAGCATTCTGGACAACGCTGGACACCGCAGATTGATTCATAAGCAAGCCTGCCTGCCTTTCGATACTAGGCGCACTAGAATCCTTTAGCGAGACCAGATAAGTGTTGGCTTGGGGTAGCTGTCCGTAAAGTTGCTCATAGCTAGCCTGACTCATATAAATAAAGTGACCAACGTAGTTCTCAGTAATAGCAGCAACCTTTAGCTCCTTACCTTCAATTTCTAAAGTTTGTCCAAGCTTGACACCTGCCAACTGGGCGAGTTTAGCTGTGATGACAACGCCATCTTTTAATGTCAGCTCTTGCTGATGATGTTGCAGATGGATAAAGGGCGTCAAATCCTCCTTCTCTGTCATCATAAGGGTAATGGTTTGAAGACCAGCCTTGCCTTTGAAATCCTTGTCTAGCGTTTTAGAATAGATTTTCTGATAGGCTTGGATATCTTGCCCTTTCAATAATTCTTCTAGCTCTGCCTTGTCCTGATTGGTCGCACTAGGATTTTCAGAGACAATCATTTGATACTGTTGGATTTGTTGAAACTGTCTAGACGGAACTCCTGCTACAGAGGATTGGATTCCCAAACCTGCAAAGAGCAGGGCCACAGAACCTGCCACACCAAAGATCGTCATCAACATCCGCTGCTTATAACGGAAGATATTGCGAGCTGTTACCTTATGAGTAAAACTGAGACGGCGCCAGATAAAACCGATACGCTCCAGTATGATTTTAGCTCCTTTAACAGGAGGTTTAGGCAGTAAAAGCTGGGCTGCTTCATCATGAAGTTCCCTACGAGCTACCAAGTAGGCTGGTAACACACTCGCCAACCAACTCAAGACAAGAGCCAGTAAGCTATAGGTCCAATAGAACTGAATCTGGGTTTCTCCCACCACCATGCCTTTTGTAATGACACTTGAAATCACACCGGCTAGTAAATAATGTCCAAGTATACTACCTAGAGCTGTTCCTACAGTCCCAGCTACTAGACCATAAAGGAGAAACTTGACAATAATATCCTTGCTACGATAACCCAAGGCCTTAAAAATCCCTGCATGTGTTCGCTCTTCATCCACAAAACGAGTCATAGTTGTAAAGGTCACCATAGCTGCAACAGCATAAAGCACCACAGGAAAGATATTGCCCACTGCCCGAATACTGGATGAAGCATTACTATACATGAGGTAGCCTTGACCGCCAGGCATGGTCTGACGATTATAGACTTGATACTTGGGCTCCGCCAAATCATCCAAGACTTGCTGATGTTTTTCTAATTTTTCCTTTTCTTGGGCTAAATTTTGTTCAGCCTGCTTTAGTTTGTCTTCTTCCTTGCTCAATTCCTGCTTGGCTTGAGTAAGTTGGGCACTAGCCTGCTCTCTCTGGGCTTGAGGAAGCAAGGCTAGTTGACTTTCTTGAGCCAGTATACGAGCTTGAGCAGCTGCTAAACGACGCTTGCCTTCCTGCAAATTAGTCTCAGCCTTGTCAAGGGCCTCTTGGCCCTTGTCTAAAGACTCTTGTCCTTCTTTTTTCAAGAGTTGCAGACGTGCCTCGCCATTATCTGTCAAAGCTTGTTCTAGATTTTCCTGATGTTGCTTGGATTTTTCTTCATAAGCTGATGAAAAAGCATTTAAGCCTGCTAAATCTTGATATTTCAAACGAGCTATATTGTAGACTTTCTGATCAAACTGACTAGGTAAAATCACCCCATAAGCTGTCAGAGTCCCACTTCCACTTCCTGCGTAGCCCATATCTCGCTGGGAGAGGATTTCAGCCGAATCCACAAAACCAGTAATGGTATAAGTATGGTCTTTTAAAGGGGAATGACCGCCTTCTTTTTCTTTAAAGCTAATCTCCTGTCCCACGCTATATTGACTCTGCAGATGACTGGCCAAAGCGATTTCCTTGTCTGACTGAGGAAGTCGTCCCTCTCTTAGCTGAAAGGTTGAAATTCGCTCTGGTTTGGAGTACAGCCGAATGGCATCCTGCCCATTTTCCATAGTCACATCTGTCAAATAGCCAAACTCAACCTCTGCGCCCTCCGTCTGTTTTAGTTCTTCTTGATCTGTTTGATCCAAACCATAATTAGACATGACTGCCAAATCCAAGGTTTGAGCAGCTCTTAAATAAGCATTAGCTGTCGCCTCCATGTTGGGGCTAGTCACTTTGAGGCCTACTAGGGCTAAAGAACCCAACATCATCAAGGTTAAGATGGATAAAAAACGCCCCTTGGAGCCTGTGAAGGACTGAATTAAGTCCTTCCAATAGGTTTTTCGCTTGATCATGCTAGTACTCCAAACTATCGATATCCTGAGGATGCTGGTTGAGCACCACATCCTTGACACTGGCATCGTGCATATGAATCACGCGATCAGCAATGGGCGCCAAAGCTCCATTGTGAGTCACGATAATCACCGTCGCCCCCTTTTGACGAGACATGTCTTGGAGAATCTTCAAGACTTGCTTGCCCGTCTGATAATCCAAGGCACCTGTCGGTTCGTCACAAAGGAGAATTTTAGGATTTTTGGCTACCGCGCGTGCAATGGAGACTCGCTGTTGCTCCCCTCCAGAAAGCTGAGCTGGGAAATTATTGAGACGATGAGCCAGACCTACATCTGTCAAGATCTGTTCAGGATTCAAGGCATCTGTAACGATTTCTGAAGCCAACTCCACATTTTCCTTAGCAGTCAAATTGGAAACTAGATTATAAAACTGAAAAACAAAGCCTACATCATTGCGGCGGTAATTGGTTCTCTGATGAGAACTATAGTCTGCAATATTGACCCCATCAATCCAGATTTCCCCCTCATCATTGGTATCCATTCCCCCAAGAAGGTTAAGAACCGTTGACTTGCCTGCACCAGATGCACCTAGAATAATAACCAATTCACCCTTTTCAATCTCAAAATTCACATCACGATTGGCCACAATCTCCGTGTCCCCAACCTGATAACGCTTATAACAGTGTTTCATCTCAATATAAGCCATCAGACCCACCCTCTCTCAAACAAATTACTTCCTACTACCATTATATCGCTTTTTCAACTAGTTGGAAACCAGAAGCAAATACAAAAAATCCTAGGAATTCCTAGGATTTCTGTCTATAAATTATTTTCCAAGGTAGTATTCAGAAACGACGTTCAATTTTTCGTCGAATTCGAATACCAATGGTGGGAAGTTAGGAATTTCCACGTCCATGATTTCGTCATCTGACAAACCTTTGATGTGTTTTACAAGGGCACGGATTGAGTTACCGTGAGCTCCTACGAATACGTTTTTACCATCTTTAAGAGCTGGAGCGATTTTATCTTCCCAGAATGGAAGGGCACGTTCCAAAGTCACTTTCAAGTTTTCAGCATCTGGGATTACTGAGTCGTCAAGTGAAGCGTAACGACGGTCAGTGTGAGCTGAATGCTCATCATCACGGTCCATGTTTGGAGGCAATACATCGTATGAACGACGCCAGATGTGAACTTGCTCATCACCAAATTGTTCAGAAGCTTCAGCTTTGTTTTTACCAGTCAAACCACCGTAGTGACGTTCGTTCAAGCGCCATGATTTTTCAACTGGAACCCACAATTGGTCAGAAGCTTCAAGAGCCAAGTTTGTTGTTTTGATAGCACGTTTCAATACTGAAGTGTAAGCTTGATCAAATTCGATACCAGCTTCTTTGATCAATTTACCAGCGTCAATCGCTTGTTGTGTACCTTTTTCAGACAAATCAACATCAGCCCAACCAGTGAAAAGGTTAGCTTTGTTCCATTCAGACTCACCGTGGCGAGCAAAAACCAATTTTACCATTAGATGGATTCTCCTTTAAATTTTCCGAGGTTTCCCCTCGTTTATCTATTCTATTTTACACAATTTTTCACAAAAAAGCTAGTCAAAACCAAAAAGGAAAGGACTGTTTGGCAATCCTTTTCCTTGTTCACATTATAAAATAACCTTATTTCTCTTCAAATCCTTCTGCGACTGCGTCCGCAAAGTTTTCTTCTACGATACTTGCACAGTGGTCACAGATGACTGCCTGGTAGCTGCGTTCTGCTGTTGTTGGGGCGATACGACGGCAACGGTCACATACTTGGCCTGCAGCACGTTCAACTGTGAAGGATACATCTTCGAAGCTAACCGCAGCTTCTGGAGCTGATTCTTCTGCGATGGTCAAGTCTGACACGATCAAAAGTTGAGCTACATTGCTGTTTACTGCTTCGAGTAGAGTTTTCACAACTTCATTTGGATAAACTGTCAAGTGTGCTTCAAGTGATTTACCGATTACTTTTGCATTACGAGCTTCTTCCAAGGCTTTTTGAGCTTGTCCACGGAAGTCCATGAAGGCAGCCCATGTATCCAAGATTTCTTCTTGATTAGCAAAAGTTTCCGCTTCTGGTAATTCTGACAATTGAACGAAGTCTTCTGCTTCAAACTCAAGATATGACCAGATTTCTTCCGCAGTGTGAGGAAGGATTGGTGTCAAGAGTTTGGTGATTTTCACAAGAATGTCATAGAAGACAGTCTGCATTTGACGGCGTTCCAGTGATTTGGCACCTTCGATATAAACAACATCTTTGGCAAAATCAAGGTAGAAGGCTGACAAATCAACGTTGATAAAGTTTACCAAGGCCTTGTAGATTGTCAAGAATTCAAAGTTTGCGTAAGCATCACGAATGGTCTTGACAAGCTGGTTAAAGCGAATGGTCATGTACTTATCAACTGAACGAAGCTCATCGTAGGCTACTGCGTCTTGAGCTGGGTTAAAGTCAGATGTATTGGCAATCAAGAAACGAAGAGTGTTACGAATCTTACGGTAAGTTTCAGAGACTTGGCTCAAGATATCCATAGAGATACGTACGTCATTGCTTGAGTCAACACTTGTTACCCAGAGACGCAAGATTTCTGCACCAAATTGTTTTTCAACATCACTTGGAGCAATGGTATTTCCAAGAGATTTAGACATCTTCTCACCTTTACCATCAAGGGCAAAACCTTGTGACAAGATTTGTTTGTAAGGTGCTACACCATGGTTGGCAACAGATGTGATGAGTGAAGAGTTGAACCAACCACGGTATTGGTCAGAACCTTCTAGGTAAAGGTCTGCTGGGTAAGTCAACTCAGGACGGTTTACTACCACTCCATTCCATGATGAACCTGAGTCAAACCAAACGTCCATGATATCTGTTTCTTTCTTGAATTCACCATTTGGAGAACCTGGGTGAGTATATCCTTCTGGCAAGAGGTCCTTGGCATCGCGTTCCCACCAAATGCTTGAACCATGTACTTCAAAGAGTTGAGCTACATGTTCAATCGTTTCAGCAGTCATGATCGCTGTACCATCTTCAGCGTAGAAAATTGGAAGTGGAACACCCCAAGCACGTTGACGAGAGATGACCCAGTCACCACGGTCACGAATCATATTGTAAAGACGGACTTTACCCCATTCTGAGTGGAATTTCACTTTTTCAATTTCATCCAAGATTTCTTGGCGGAATTTAGAAACTGAGGCAAACCATTGTGGTACTGCACGCCAGATGATTGGTTTCTTAGTACGCCAGTCAAATGGGTATGAGTGAGAGATTTCTTCTTGGGCAAGAAGGAGGTTACCAAGTTTCTCGATAACAGTTGGAACTACCTTTTCATAGAATTGACCTTCAAACTCAGGACCAGCATTCTTCATCATGATACCACGTTCGTCAACAGTCACTGCGACTTCAAGACCATTAGCAATACCAACATTGTAGTCGTCCTCACCAAAACCAGGGGCTGTATGGACAATACCTGTACCAGAGTCAGTTGTAACGTGGTCACCAAGGATAACGAGCTCATCTACAGCTGTATCCCATGGGTGTTCTGTTACGATGTGGTTGAGTTCTTGACCACGGTAAGTTGCCAAGACTTGAACATCAACCCAGCCAAATTTTTCAGACAAGCTAGTCAATAATTCTGCAGCAACCACAAACTTACGAGGTTCAGCAGCAGGTTGAACCAAGACGTAATCAATATCCGCTCCAACCGTCAAACCACGAGAAGCTGTGATGGTAAATGGAGTAGTTGTCCAAACAACGATATAAGTATCTGTATCTAGGATACCTTTTCCGTCCTTAACCTTGTTGGCATAGTAAAGGGAAGTTGAAATCAAGTCATGGTATTCAATCTCTGCTTCAGCAAGGGCTGACTCAGATGACCATGACCAGTAAACTGGCTTGGCACCACGGTAGATATAACCTTTATTAGCCATCTCACCGAAGACACGGATTTGGGCTGCTTCATAGTCAGGAGTCAAAGTTACATATGGATTTTCCCAGTCACCAGAAACACCCAAACGTTTAAAGTCTTCACGTTGTTTATCTACTTGAGAAAGAGCGTATTCGCGGCAAAGTTTCAAGTACTCAACCAAGTCCATTTCTTTGCGTTTAACACCTTGTTTTGCCAAAACTTGCTCGATTGGCAGACCATGAGTATCCCAACCTGGGATAAATGGTGCGTAAAAACCTGACATAGATTTTGAGCGAACAATGATATCTTTTGAAATCTTATTCATAGCATGGCCAACGTGGATATTTCCGTTCGCGTATGGAGGGCCATCATGCAAGGTGAAATGAGGTTTTCCTTGATTCAATTCTTGACGACGTTGGTAAAGTTTTGCATCTTCCCATTCCTTTTGCCAAACTGGCTCTTTGGTAGGAAGTCCTGCACGCATTGGGAAAGCTGTTTTCCCAAGGTTAAGGGTATCTTTGAGTTTCATGGTATCTCCTTTATAAATAATAACAAATTAAAAACCACGACTTCCAAAAAGGACGAAAATCGTGGTACCACCTTTATTCGGAAAAAGATTTAGTCTTTCTCCCTCTTATCCCGTAACGTGGGGAACGTCAAATCCTACTAACTTCAGACTTGAGTTTTTGAGAGGATAATCTTATCGTTAGGGAATGCAGGACTCACACCATCTCCTGCTCGCTGGAAATATAAGGATAAGATATTGTTCTCAGAATATTTCTTATAAAATTGTAACAGATTCTTGCGGTGCTTCAAATCCTGGTGCTGAATCAAACGTTTCTGTAGCTGGTGTTGGAGCCGAAGGATGTACTGGAGCTACTTCTGGTTCTTCGTACATTGGACCAACTGGATGAGCAGGCTCTTCTTCCATTTGAGGACTCACTACAGGAGTTGGATCTTCCACTTCCTGTTTAGCCTGAGCTTCAAATTCAGCCAATTCTTTATTGGCTGCCTCAATACGAGCTTGTAACTCTGCCATTTCTGCTTGAGAGAACTGACGTGTCATATCAATTGGTTCTTCCTCAATTGGAGCTGGAATCGGTTCTCCAAGCACTTCACTAACCACTTCTTTAAAAGCTTCATCACTGGTTTGAAGATAAGTAGCTGTTGGACGAAGAATATCTTCCCAGTCTGAAGACTCAACAATAGCCAACTGACTCTCAATTGTAGATTTGAGACGTTGGTGGAAGACACGGCTCTTGTTCTTCAATTCTTCTGTTTCAACAGCAACTTTCTTAGCATTATCAGTTGCTTGACGAAGAATCTCGTTTGCCTTATATTTAGCTTCTTCCAACAAGCGTTGCGCATCTTGCTCTGCTTGGTGAACGATATTGTTTGAACGTTCATGCGCCGCTTGTTTCACTCGCTCAGCTGTATCCTGGGCAATCAATACAGACTGGCTCAATGAATCTTTCATTTCGTCAAAGTAAGACAAACGCTCTTCTAAACTCTTAATACGCAAATCTTTATCATGATTCGCACGCACAAGATCTTCGTAATCACGAACCACAATATCTAAAAATTCATCGACTTCTTCTGGATCAAAGCCTCTGAATCGAGTTCCAAAGGTTTTGTCCTTTATTTCTAATGATGTAATTGGCATTCTATTCCTCACTTACTTAATAATAACTGGACGGTTATTTTTTTCTTCTCTTTTTTCGTTTGTCCCTTATCTTGAAGTAATCTCAAGCGACCAAATTTTCTCACACTAATCAAGTCTCCAACTTGAACAGTGTAATCTGATTTGTCTACCACATGATAATTTACTTGGACAAGTTTCTTTTCAATCAACTGGTTTGCTTGATTCCTAGATAGTTTTAAAACATTTGATAAAAGAACATCTAATCGAAAACTAGACACAGATAAATCCAGTTCTCGATACTGCTCTAGCTTATCTATTTTCTCGGTGAAAGGACGTTCCTCCAGCGAAACGGATATACGGCCAATTTTCTTTAATCCATCTTGAAAGAGAAGAAGAAACTGCTGATTAATCATAATCTGCGCCCGTTCTTCATCTACTAGGATATCTCCAAAAAGTTTCCGTTCAATCCCTAATTGATTGATGACTGTCCCTAAAATCTTAGCATGCGTTAAGTGTTCAAATTTATTGGAATACACTATTTCCTGGAGAGATATTTCAAAATCTGAAAACTCTGGCTGGAAATAATCTGGGTATAATAAAACTCGAACATACTCACTCGAGACGAATTCCCTACTACTGCTACAAGCAAGACCATAGGTTTTGGCCAAAATCTTTAATAGCTTCTCCTGATGAGGATTGATAAAAGGAGTTAAAAAAGGAGCATAGCTATCTTCTACCTTCTTTATCCATTCCATTCCCTTGTCAAGAAATGGACGATCTTCTATGGAGAAATGCTGGTAAATCCCTTTATTCATCCTATCATCGCCAGAAAACGGACTAGGTTTTCTCCTAAAAATCGAACCAAAACAATCGCAACCCAAACAGATAAATCAAGACCCGCTATCTGTAAAGGCAGGCGGTGCAAGGGAGAAAGCACTGGCTTTACCAATGCTACAATCCAACGACCTAAACTGGATTCATAGGCACCTGGAAACCAAGACATGACAGCAAAGGCTACTAAAATCAGGGAGTAAATATCCACTGCATTATAAATCATACGAATTAAAAAAATCATTATCGTACTCTATTTCGCTTCATATCAAAGCCAAACTCACCATTTTGTTCTTCATCTGGTAAACGAATATCTTCTACATTCACAATAACATTCACTGGTGTTAACAGATACATAGTAGATGCTACCTTTTTCAAATTTCCAGCTAAAACATGACAAGCTCCATCCAAATAGTCCAAACAACGACGAGCCTGCACTTCAGTCATATACTGAAAATCAATCAAGATACTTTCGTTTCCTGCCAATAAATCAACAATTTCTGTTGCATCCTCATATTTTCTAGGATAACGAACATCTATAATGACCTTATCCGTTGCACGCTGACTCTGATTTGCCAATTCCTGTTGTCTTGCATGAAGTCTGGTGATATTGCTATCTTTTGCACCAGCAGACTGTGAAGGTTGATGCATTGGGAGAGCCGGTTCCTGTGAAGAATTTACTGGAGTTAACACAGGCTCATCTCTTTTTTCATAAGGGAGACTTGAATCCTCATCCTCCGTAAAATAATCTATAAATCTATCGAATCTATCTTTTAAAGACATGGTTCTCTCCTACTTAAAAAATGCTGTACCTATACGAACAAAGGTGGAACCGAATTGAATCGCTTCTTTATAATCACGACTCATTCCTATACTTAACTCGGTCATAGGCATATTTGGAATTTGTTTTTCTTGAATTTCTCTTTGCAAATCTTGGGTCGCCTTGAAAATTTCTTTCAACTGCTCACTGCTAGCCTCAAAAGGTGCCATCGTCATTAAACCAACATATTCAATCTTATCTAGTCTGGCTAACTCTGGCAAGATTTCCAGCAGTTCCTCTCTCGAAAAACCGTGTTTGCTTTCTTCTTTAGAAATATTTACTTGAAGGAAACATTTGATGACTCGGTCACTTCTTTTTTGAATTTCCTCTGCTAGCTTTACTGAGTCCAATGCATGGAAATAATCGACAAATTGTATGACATCTTTCACCTTACGTCTTTGCAAGGTACCAATCAAATGCCAAGTCACATCTCGATCTTTTAAAGCTTCATATTTTTCCAGAAACTTATCTACACGATTTTCACCGATATGATGAACACCTAGCGGAAGCAAGGCTTCCGCTGTCGGTACATCTACATACTTGGTAACTGCAATGACAGAGACTGAACCACTCTCTCGATGAGCATTCAGACTAGCCTCTGCAACTTCTCGAAAAACAAGTTCTGTATTTTCTTTTACATTCATTTACTTAACGATTTTTGAAAAATGGAGGTGTATCCAATTCATCTTCATCTTGTGATGTTGGGGCTTCAAAGCGTTCGACTGGAGAAACAACTGAATCTGTTGTACGAACAATCGATTCACGGCGAAGATCCCAATCACCAAAAGCAGATGCTTGAGTTGGTTCCAAACGACGTGGATTTTGTTTTGGCAATTCAGCTGTTTCTGCCATATCAAAATGACGATCAAAGCCATGTGAATGAGCTGGTTTCACTGTCTCACGGTAGTTAGTAGTAGGTCTAGCTTGTGGAGCAACAACCTTCTCTACGCGGTCTTGACGAACACCCGTTGCAACAACTGTTACACGAATTTCATCACGCATACTTTCATCAATTGAAGTACCGAGCCAGATGTTCACTCCTTGACCTGCCGCCTGGTTCACAATTTGTGAAGCCTCTTCTGCTTCAATCAAGGTTAAGTCAAGACCACCAGTTACGTTGACAATCACATCTTCTGCTCCATCAATTGTTGTTTCAAGAAGTGGAGAGTAAATTGCCTTACGTGCTGCTTCAACAACACGTTCTTCTCCACTACCGATACCAATACCCATAAGAGCATTCCCTTTATTTGCCATAACTGTTTTCACATCGGCAAAGTCAAGGTTAATCAATCCTGGATTGGTAATCAAATCAGTAATCCCTTGAACACCTTGACGAAGTACGTTATCCGCTTCGCTAAGAGCCTCCAAGAGCGGTGTTTTCTTATCAACAATTTCAAGCAAGTTGTTGTTTGAAATAATCAATAGAGTATCTACATGCTCACGAAGTTGGTTGATTCCTTCAACAGCAAATTGTCCACGCTTGCTTCCTTCAAAACCAAAGGGACGTGTTACAACACCAACTGTAAGAGCACCTAAATCTTTGGCGATACGAGCAATAACAGGAGCAGCTCCAGTTCCAGAGCCTCCTCCCATACCAGCAGTGATGAAGACCATATCTGCGCCACTGATAGCTTCCGTCAGTGTTTCTTCGCTTTCTTCAGCAGCTTTACGACCAACCTCAGGTTGACCTCCTGCACCCAAACCACGAGTCAATTTAGGTCCCAACTGAATAACAGTCTCAGCTTTTGTACTACTCAATGCTTGTACATCTGTGTTTGCTGCGATAAATTCTACGCCTGTAACACCTTCGTCGACCATACGGTTGATGGCATTGCCACCACCTCCACCGACACCAATTACCTTAATCACTGCACCTTGAGCAGCAGCTGTATCAAATGAAAATGTCATAATTTATTTTTCCTCTTTATTCGTCAAACATGCTTCCGATCAAGCCACGGAAACGATCTGCTAATTTCGGTTTATTTTGTGAAGCTTGTTGGAAATCCGCCATTGGTTCTGTAGGCGCCACCGGCTCTACTTCTGGAGCAGGAGCTGGTTGAACAGGCGTTGATTGTACAAACTGAGCTGTTTTCTGAATCATTCCTCCAAAACTAATTGGTTGATGAGTCAGAGCAACTTCACCCTTGACTGCTCGTTGAGCCAAAAGATTGACTTCTGTCAATTGTCCAGCGAATTCCGATAGACTAATCACATGCGCAAAGGCTGGATTGCGAATACCAACTTGGTTTGGAACATATAGTTTGACACGAACGCCAAAGACTTCTTGAGCCAATTCTACCATACCCGGTAAAATAGCATTTCCACCGATTAAGACAATGCCACCAGGGAGCTCCAATAGACGTCTTCTATCTAATTCTTGCTTAATTTGTTCAAGGATGTGCTTGATTCGTGCAGAAATAATTTCTGACAAGTAGGCTTCCGTCACTTCGACTGCTTCTACTTCTCCAATAACTTCTACTTGGAAGGTTTCTTTGCTTGCAAGAGGAGGGTAAGCCTCTCCATAGTTTAATTTCAAACCTTCAGCCAACTTCTGAGAAGTTTTCAAGACTTTAGAGATATCCTTAGTTACATAATCTCCACCTTCTTGGAGAATATTGGTGAACTGAAGTTCTTGGTTACGGATTGTAGCGACAGTCGTTTGACCTGCCCCCATATCAATCACTGTAGCACCAAATTCACGTTCACCTTCGTTCAAAACTGATTGAACCATTGCTAGTGGTGAAATGATAATATTTTCAACCTGAACACCTGCACGCTCAACCGTCTTACGCAAATTGTGCAAGATAGTACGAGGGCCTGTATAAAGCAGACCACGCATTTCAAGGCGAACCCCCATCATGCCACGTGGGTCACGAATCCCTTGGAAACCATCCACAATAAATTCTTCAGGAATAAAGGTAATGACTTCACGGTCAGGTGTCATACTCTTTGTCAAAGCTGATTTGACAACATTTTCAACATCTTGATCCGTAATTTCCTTGGTATCAGATGTTACTGGAATCATCCCTTGAGTTGGTTCTACCTGCAAAAGATTACCAGGCAAGCCGACATTCACTGATTTAATCGAAATGCCTGCCTTTTCTTCTGCTTGGGAAATAGCTGATTTGATAGCAGTTGCTGCTGCATCAATATCAACAATAATTCCATCCTTTACACCTTTACTTTTGGCATTACTCACGCCAATTACATTTAATTCACCATTTCTCTGCTCGGCTACAAGCACCTTGACAGAGCTTGTTCCAATATCTAGACCTGTAAAAAAGCCTTCTCTAGCCATTACATCGCATCCTCTCTATCTTCCAAGTTTCGCACTTCGTATTATTCCATAGCTAAACATAGGCATAGCTATTCACAGAATATTATAACACAAAAAATCTAATTGTGCTTAGTTTTTTCCTAAATTTACTTGCTATTTTTTCACTTTTGCTCATCAACTTTTTTTATTTTCCAAACAAATTATAAAAAATCAGATTTATGAAAAAAGAAAGCTCATTTCTAAGCTTTCTTTGCAGTCATTTTTTCTGCTTCTTGTGCTAAAAATAGTTCCAAGATTTTCTTGGTCAAAGTAATGGCTACCGACAAGGCCAGAGAAACGATTAAATAATTAGCTACTAAGCCATGGTCTCCAACCAATGGTGGTTTTGTCAGGAATCCGTAATCTCCACCTGTTACTAAATTGACCACAAAAATCAAGGCATTTAGTCCAAAGGTCATGAGAAAAATTCCCTTCACATCCAGCAATCGCGCATTATACTGTCTCAATAGATAAACTAGAGAGTTCCCCAAGAGTGCTAAATGCCCAAAGATAAAGGACAAAATCGCAATATGGGGGAAAGGATAGGCATCTGGCACTGGATAAACAAAGGCTGCTAATGTCCCAAATGTTCCTAGCAATGCAAAATACTGCCTATATTTAGACTGACCAGGAAGCAAAAGCACCACAAACATAGCCATACGGCAATGGTAAAAGGGTAAGCTTTCTGACAGTGGCATATGATTGACCCAGTACCAACCATAAAGGAGGATCAACTGAACCGCCTGCAAGATTTGGAAAAATCGTTGGCAAGCCTTCTTTTCACGATAGCGATAGGCTGTATAAAAGGTCAAGGCCAAGAGTGTAAATATACTGACATACCAATAAAGATCAAACTTGGGTGGCTCTGTTGCTTGGGTCGTAAAGAAAATATCCCATAAATTCATCTAGTCTTCCTCATGATTCAAAATTTTCCTGCATTTTATTATACCATGCTATTTGTCAAAAATGAATTTAGAAATACGATAATCATCTTCTTAATCAAGATATTGCTCCCTCTGACCTTGATAAACCTGCCAAAGAATCTCTATTTGCTCCTTGGTAATGCGTTTTTCAGATAAGGCTGGCAGTTGGTCAATGGCAAAAAATTGAAGGTCAGCAATTTCTTGATTTTTTTGGAATTGTCCATCAAGAAGCTTACATTCAAAAACAAACTTTGCATATTGTTTGCTCTGTAGTTGGAAACGATTGGTATCAAAAACAGCTAGTAGTCTTTCTACTTTAGCTTCAAAACCGGTTTCTTCTTCAATTTCCTTGAGAATATTTTCGGTTGGAGAATAGCCGACCTCACCAAAGCCACCTGGCAAAGCCCAATCATTCTCTCCTTGTCCCCTAACCAGACAAATCTTTTCGTCCTCAACAATCCAAGCACGGACGTCCATTAACGGAGTCGCATAAGCAGAAGTTGGCTTCAAGACTTCTGCCACTTCTTCGGCATCAAGGTCTGATGCTTGATTCAACATTTCAGATAAAAGACCTCGCAAGTCTTCATAGCGCTCACGGTCAAACGGATCCTTTGTAAAGGTTAATCCAGTATCTGTAAGAGCAATCATTCTTTGAAGATACTTAGCAAAATCACTTGTCTTCATGTTCTAAACTTTCTACCAACTTGGCTAGATTCATAGAGTTAGAGCCTTTGAGCAGGATTTGGTCATAAGCCCCAAGGCTTTCTTTGACCTGCTTAACTAGGTCTTCAAATTGGTCTTGGTCTTCTGTTTTCTTGAAGTAATAAACGTGGCCAATTGGGAACATTTGACTGGCCAATTGGGCTAATTCAGCAATGTCTTCTCCATAGAAAATAACGGTATCAAGCACATCTGGAGAAAGGCTCAAAATCATCTGGTTATGGAGTTGAATAGACTGGTCACCAAGCTCCTTCATATCTGCTAGAACAGCGATTTTTTTGCCACCTTCATTGGCTGGAATGGCAGAGAATGTTTCCAAAATTAACTTCATAGCAGTTGGATTGGCATTATACACATCTGATAGGATATCTGCTCCATTGGCTGCTTTCTTCCACTCGGTACGGTTACGCGTCAATTCAAGATTTTGGAAGGCCTGACGAATCTGCTCCTCTGAAACCCCTTCTTGTAGGGCAACATAAGACGCAATCATAGCATTGGTCGCATTGTACTTACCAGTCACTGGCAAATCAAGGTCTTGTTCCAAGAAATTAGCCTTAAAGGTCAGACTGTCCTTACGCTCAACCAAGTCTGTGATTTCCAGCTCTGCTCCTTGCCCAAAACGAACCACCTTTTTATCAGCTGGCAGGTAGGCCTCTACAATAGGGTCAGCCGGAGCTAAAAGCAAGGAACCAGGTGCCATCCCGTCTGCAATTTGCATTTTTCCTTTAGCAATCTCAGAACGGTCTTTGAAAAAGGCCAAATGGGATTCTCCAACCAAGGTCACGATGGCTGTTTTTGGATGAGCCAATTCAGACAAGAGATGAATATCGCCCAAGTGATCCTGCCCCATCTCCAAGACCAACTTTTCTGTTCCTTCAGGCATATGAAGAACCGTGTAGGGAAGACCAATCTCGTTATTGTAGTTGCCTTGTGTTTTGTAGGTTTTGTAGGTTGTTGATAGCAAGTGCGCCAACATATCCTTGGTCGTCGTCTTACCATTTGAACCCGTAACTGCAAAGACATCAACTCCCGTTTTTTCTATATAGTAGGCTGCGAGGGTTTGAAAGGCAGTCAACACATCGTCTACTAGAATGTAAGGATGATTTGCGATTTCTTTCTCAGACAAGGTTACAGCAGCGCCATTTTCAAAGGCTCTTTCAATAAAGTCATGGCCGTCACGCGCACCTTTGAGGGGCACAAATAAATCTCCTGTCGCAATCAAACGACTGTCAAACTCAGCTTTTTCTAACTGGGTGTCCTCAAAGATGCTGATATCATTTTTAGCTCCTACAACTTGGGCCACTTCATGAATTGTTAATTTCATTTCTACTCCTTTAAAAAGGGTTGAAGTCTGAGAACTCTAGTCACCTTGCAGTGATGGTTCTGGCTTCTACCCTCTCTTTCATTTTTATAGCAAATGCGCTTCGCGCTTGTCAAAACTTTCTTTAGCAAGGTCAACCAAACGCTCGATTAGTTCTGGGTAGCTGATTCCCATATTGTCCCAAAGCAGTGGGTACATTGACCACTGGGTAAAACCTGGCATGGTATTGAGCTCATTTAGGAAAACCTCTCCCTTATCTGTATAGAAGAAATCGCAACGAGATAGACCTAAACCACCAATGGCACGGAAGGCCGTTTCTGCATTTTGACGCATGACAGCTACCACATCATCACCGATTTTGGCTGGAATATCCATGGTAATCTTGTTATCAATATACTTGGCATCGTAGTCATAAAAGGCAACATCCTTGACTACTTCTCCCGGTAGCGTGCTTTTGACATCGTAGTTGCCTAGTAGACCAACCTCGATTTCACGGGCATTTACCCCTTGCTCTACCAAGACACGGCTGTCATATTGGAAGGCAAGTTCCAAAGCCTGACGAAGTTCTTCTTGATTTTCAGACTTAGAAATACCGACACTAGACCCCATGTTTGACGGCTTAGTGAAGACTGGATAAGTCAATTTTTCTTCCACTTCAGCGATTTTAGCAGTCACATCATCGCCTTCAACGATAGCCACATAAGGAACTTGGGCAATACCAGCAGATTCTAAAACACGCTTGGTCGTGATTTTATCCATGGCAAGACTTGATGACAAGATATTACATCCGACATACGGCATTTTCAAAACTTCAAGGAATCCTTGAACAGAGCCATCTTCTCCCATCGGACCGTGAAGAACTGGAAAGACCACTGCCCCTTCTTCATAGATAGCACTTGGTGCAACTTTCTTATCCCAATCAATGGTTTCATTGGTCATGAGACGGTCCTCTTGACCTGGAGTCTGACTAAATTCCTGCGTTTTGATAAAGTCACCTGACTGACTGATGAAGAAAGTCTTGACTGTGAAACGATCATAATTGACCGCACGCATGACACTCTCAGCTGAAAGGACAGAGACTTCGCGTTCCGCACTCCGTCCACCATATAAAAGAATAATCGTTTGTTTCATATTATTTGTCCTAATTCTACTAGAATACTCGCTCTTTAGTATATCATATTTGCTTGTTTTTTTAAAACTTGAACCTGATCCTACTCATCACACTATACAAAAAGAGGCCGATATGAACGATTTTCAGCCTCTTTGATTTTTTTATAAATGAATGGAGTTCGTAAATTTGTCCACACTTACAACTCTGTCCGATTTTCAATGGCCCGTAAGAGTGTGACTTCATCTGCATACTCGATATCTGCTCCCACAGCGAGGCCTCGTGCCAGACGAGTAACCTTGATCCCAGCTGGCTTGAGTAAACGGGAAAGATACATGGAAGTCGCTTCCCCATCTGCTGTAGCATTAGTCGCCACAATCACTTCTGAAACTTCACTATCCATCAGACGAGTCATAAGGCTCTTGAGATTGATGTCGTCTGGACTGATACCATTCATGGGAGAAATGAGGCCATGCAGGACATGATAGAGTCCATGGTATTCTTGGATATTCTCCATGGCTGCCACATCACGACTATCCTCAAGAACTAAAATCGTTGTCTGGTCACGACTTGGATCGGTACAAATGGAGCAAGGATTGTCATCAGTCAAACGACCACAGATGGAACAATAGGTCAGCTCTCTCTTAGCAGAAAGGAGATTTTTTGCAAATTCATTGACATCGTCATCAGACATCCCAATCGTATAAAAGGCCAGACGCGTAGCCGTCTTAATCCCGATACCTGGTAACTTGGAATAACTGTCAATCAGCTTGGCAATGGGTGTTGGATAAAGCATGGCTTCCTTTCTAATTCATTGGATGGTGTTGGTTATATAAATTGATAATGTCGCGAGCAATTGCTGGCCCAACATTTTTGGTTAAATTGGTATTATGAGGAAAGACTACTGCAACTGCAATTTGAGGATTTTCTGTTGGAGCATAGGCCACGGCATTGGTATTATTAGCTTCTTGACCACCAGCTACATAGCTTTCACCTGTACCGGTCTTACCACTGATAGAAACAGTGGCGCCATCTGAAAACGCCCGTCCTGTCGTAAGGGGACTAGTTCCATGCGATACTTGGTAAAATCCTTGGTGCAAGATACTCATATCGGAGTCGGATATATTGACCTTATTCATCTCTGTCGGTTGCAGTTGCTGAATCAAGTCACCCAGTCCTCCCTTATCATTATTACCATAAATGCCTTCAACAATACGAGGAGCCACACGAACACCATCATTTGCAATAGTTGCTACATACTGAGCCAACTGCATGGGCGTATAGTTATCAAACTGCCCAAAGGAATTGGTGATGTAATTAGCAAAGCTATACTCTTTGGGAACAAATCCAGTAGATTCATCTGGTAGGTCAATTCCGGTCGCAGCCCCCAAGCCATATTCGCCAAAGGTCGCACGAAGTTTTCCCATAGCTGTTTCCAAATTGCTGGTTCCAACAAACATATTTGGTTGATAGGTCTGGCCCATGATTCCAAGAGCGGTTTGAACCATGTAAGCATTGGATGAATACTCCAAGGCTTCCACAGCTGTAATAGGAAAAGATCCATATGCCAATTTATACCAAGAATAAATTGGAGCTGAACCTTGGAAAACAATAGGCTGATCTGTTAAGGTTTGGTTTCCTGATAAAACACCATTTTCCCAACCTGAGCTGATGGTAGCGGCCTTAACAACCGAACCTGGGACAAAGACATTGGTTACCGTTCCCAAGGAATCAGGAGTCAACTCTCCCGTTTTCAGGTCATGTTTGAGTCCTGACATAGACAAAACAGCACCTGTTTTGGGGTTAAGGGCGACTGCATACACACCCTCAGAATACTTGGCTCCACCATTTCCTAGCTCGGAATTGAAATAACTTTTCAGCAAAGCATCCACGCTATCTTGGAAGGCCAAATCAATGGTCAGTTTGATATTGTTTCCCTTACTACCTTCCTCAATTGTGTCCACGCTTTCCATATTGCCATATTTATCCAGATGGATTTCTTTTACCGAGCGTTTTCCTTGTAAGGTCTCTTCATATTGCTTTTCCAAATAGGAGGTTCCAACACGGTCATTTAGAGAATAGCCTTTTTTAAGATAGGATTCTGCTTCTTCCGCTGGGAGACCAGCTTTTTCACTGGATACACTCCCTACTATAGAAGAAAGGGAAGTTTCCAAAACCTTTCGATCCCAAGAAGTAGAAATACTAATGCCAGGCATCTCCTTTGAAATAGAGGCAATAACAGCCACCTGAGAATCATTTAGAGGATCTGTCGCAATGGTTCCTGTCGCAAAGTTGCCAACAGCATTTAACTGACTAAAAAGATAGATTTCTTTCTTTTCATCCTCTGTATAGTTTAGTTGACTTGTTGGGACACTATCGACCGCATTGTTATACAGTTCTGATTCGGATAGGCGATTGCCATCTGAATCCAATCGTTTCTCACTTGGGAGAGCTTCCACTGTTTTTTTATAGATTTCAGGATCAGCCAAATAGTAATCAGCCAGCTGGCGTTCTGTCAAATTTGGCGAACTGATGCTCACATAAGTCAGTAACTTTTTAGCTATTTCTTTTAAGTCTGTAGCCGTCATTTTATTGCTACGCGTAAAGGAAACAACCTGCTTTAACGTATTTTCTACCAAAGGTTTCCCACTAGCATCATAAATTCCCCCACGGGCAGAACTGGTTGTGACCTTGGTCTGACTAGCTGAGGCTAGCTTTTTTTCGTAAAAATCCTTGTTCAAAACCTGCATATACAACAAACGACCAATAATGGTCATAAAGAGTAAAATGACGATTGAAAACAATAAATTAAGCCGAATCGGAATCGAATGGCTGTTAAATTTTCTCATACAAATCAGTCTCATTTCTAACTTAAAATCTTACTCTTAATTGTACCACAATTTGAGCAGAAAATTATGGAAAAGAAAGAAGCTTTTTTTCGTTTTTACAGTAAGATACGTTTTTATTTATCCATCCCTATATTATATGTTATAATGAATGTAAAAGTTCAATAATCTAGTCTTTTTCCAACACGACTCATTTAAAGGAGCCTTCCCTATGGACAAACCAGATATCGCAACTGTCATTGATTCACATTTTGAAGAAATGACAGACCTAGAGCAAGAAATCGCTCATTATTTTTTACAAACGGAAACGATTGCAGATGATTTATCTTCTCAACAAGTCACCCAAAAATTACATATCTCTCAGGCTGCTTTGACCCGCTTTGCTAAAAAGTGTGGCTTTACTGGCTACCGAGAATTCATTTTCCAATACCAACATGAGGCAGAAAATCAAGCCAACCAAGTCTCCAAGCACAGTCCACTGACCAAACGAGTCCTCAGAAGTTATAGCAATATGAGGGAACAAACACAAGACTTGATTGACGAAATCCAACTAGAACGAATTGCCCAGCTAATCGAAGAGGCTGAGCGTATCTACTTCTTCGGAACAGGGAGTTCTGGCCTTGTTGCTCGTGAAATGAAATTGCGCTTCATGCGTCTGGGTGTTGTCTGCGAAGCTTTGACAGACCAAGACGGCTTTGCTTGGACAACCAGTATTATGGATGAAAATTGTCTCGTACTCGGTTTCTCACTTTCTGGCACAACTCCTTCTATTTTAGATAGTCTATTAGACGCTAAGGAGATGGGCGCAAAGACTGTACTTTTTTCAAGTGTTCCCAATAAAGATAGTCAGGCCTACACAGAGACTGTTCTTGTAGCCACCCACAGCCAGTCTTCTTACATCCAACGTATATCCGCTCAACTTCCTATGCTCTTCTTTATCGATTTAATTTATGCCTACTTTTTGGAAATCAATCGCGAAAGCAAGGAAAAAATTTTTAACAGCTACTGGGAAAATAAGAAACTCAACGGCTATCGTAGACAAAAACGTGTCAGAAAATCCTAGTTTGGCTCAGCCAAACTAGGATTATTATTCATCACCAAACATACCTCTTCAAGATTATGAATTAGTCATATCTTGACTTAGTCTTGAATAATTTCATGTAATCACTTTTTGAAGGGAGTAAATAAGCAAGTCTGACGGTATCCTCAACAATTGTATATAATACGATGTAATCCTTACTCAAGGTCAATCCTCGCGTTTGGTAGTGAGGATCTAATTTCTTACCAAATTTTTCATCGGCATCAAATCCAGCTTGGGGGAAAATTTCTAGCCGATTAATATCTTTTCTAATATTGGCTACTTTTCGTCTAGCAGCCTCTACAGAACCGATTTTCTCCGCTATATACTGATATATTTTATCCAGACTATCAATCACTCTAGGAGAATACAAAATCCTATATTTTTTATAATCCATAGCGTGTCACGACATCCTCATCTGTCAAGTAATTTCCAGCCTCAATCTTGGCATAACTTTCTTGAACTTCTGCTTGCAATTGTCTAAACAAATACTCCTTCTCTAATTCCTCTTCACTCAGTAAATCTACTTCATTTGTTACGGCAACATTCTTTAAAAATAATCTAAGTGCCGATGAAAGAGAAAGATTTTTTTCTTTTAACACTTCCATGGCATCATTTACTAATTCTCTATTAGCTTGGAAGGTCACAATCTTACTTGAATTCGCTATAGTCATTTTATATAATTCCTTTATATATTTTATTTATTATCTCACAATTATAAAGAAAGTCAAGGGAATTTGATTAGAAAATCCTAGTTCGGCTAAGCCAAACTAGGATTGTTTTGTTTTAAAGTGATAATAAGCTCCTAACATACCTGCTGTATTCTGGTGATGGGCGAATTCTAATCTCGTCTTATCAGCCAGACTTGGCACCAAAGCCTCTTTCAAAGCTTTGCGAATCTTGGGTTTGAGGATTGCCTCTTGCCCCATGATACCACCCCCGAGAATGACCACCTCTGGATTGGCAACGTAGCAAATATTTGCCAGACCTTTTCCTAGATAGTCTACCATGCGGTCAATACCTTCCATGCAGAGTTTATTGCCCTCAGTGGCTTCCTTGAAAATGCGTCGGCCATTCCACTGGTCAACTGGATCACCATGTGCTTCTGCTACATAACGAACCAAAGCTGTGGTTGAGGCTAAGTCTTGGAAAGCTCCATCCTGCATATGCATATAACCAACTTCACAGGCCGAATTGCTAAATCCATGGAAGACTTTCCCATCCATAATCAAACAACCACCGATACCTGTTCCAATAGTCAGGCAAAGGGTGACACTTGCTCCCTTGCCTGAACCAGATACTGCCTCAGCCAGACCTGCACAGTTGACATCATTTTCAATCTCACAAGGAATAGTAAAGCTAGTCTCGATTTCCTTTTTGAACTGAGTTCCTGCATAGTTTGGAATCTGAGGCCCAGCATAGAAAATCTCACCCTTATCTGGATCCACCATTCCTGCAGAAGAAATGGCAACACCTGCTACTGGGCCTTTTTCTAAATAGCTGGCTACAATATCTTTGGTTTTTTGTAAGATATGAGGTCCACCCTTATGCGCCTCAGTTGGCATTTCATGCGATTCAACAAGTTGGCCTTCTTGGTCAATCAAACCATATTTGATGTTGGTTCCACCGATATCAATTGCAACGTAGTGTGTCATAAATACCTCCTTATGGATTAGAGGAAGCGCTCCTTGGTTTCACGAATCAAGGCTGCAGCTGCTTCTACAACTGGACGATCTTCTTCAATCACTGGTGTCAATGGTGAACGAACAGAACCAATACTCAAGCCTTCATTGATTTTCAAAACTTCCTTAATCACACCATACATATTTCCATGTGCAGCAGTCAATTTACCAATGATAGCGTTGATAGCATACTGTAACTCACGCGCTGTTTCTAAATCTTTATCCGCAATCAATTGGTTGAGTTTCAAGAAGAGTTCTGGCATAGCACCATAAGTACCACCGATACCAGCTTTGGCACCCATGAGGCGACCACCTAGGAACTGTTCATCTGGACCGTTAAAGACGATATGGTCTTCCCCACCAAGGCTGACAAAGGTTTGGATATCTTGAACTGGCATAGAAGAGTTCTTCACACCGATAACACGAGGATTCTTCAACATTTCGGTATAAAGACTTGGAGTCAAAGCAACCCCTGCCAATTGAGGAATGTTGTAGATCACGTAGTCTGTGTTTGGAGCTGCAGAACTGATATCGTTCCAATATTTAGCAACTGAGTATTCTGGCAAGCGGAAGTAAATTGGTGGAATTGTTGCAATGGCATCTACTCTCAAGCTTTCAGCGTGGCGAGCCAGTTCCATACTATCTTTGGTATTGTTGCAAGCAACATGGGCAATAATAGTTAATTTACCTTTAGCAACTGCCATGACTTCTTCCAAAATCAACTTGCGGTCTTCTACACTTTGGTAGATACATTCACCAGAAGAACCATTGACATAAAGACCTTGAACACCTTTATCAATGAAGTATTGAACCAAGGCACGTGTACGCTCTGGACTTACTTCTCCTTGATCATCATAACATGCGTAGAAGGCTGGAATGACACCTTCGTATTTTTTCAAATCTGACATAGATTTTCTCCTATTATTTTTATTTTCTGCTAAAGCAGATTCTTTCTTTACTTCTTTAGTATACACTTTACCGAAAAGGCTTTCAATATCTTATAGACACTTAGATTTTAGTTTCTAGCTTATAGAATAGCGTTTGAAGCCTTTGAAAGTAGTTTCAGAAATAAGACTCCTATTGATATTTTGCGAAAATTTTCCCCATCAATCCAGTCTGGATAAAGACCAATAGTCCAAACCCAAAAAGTAGGAAGACTGAGCCACCTAAGAGTAGACTGAAGGCGGACAGATAAAGAACCATCACAATGAGGACAAGAATGGCTAACATGAGGAAGAACCAAGGAAAGTTAAAACTAGCCAAGATAAGCCCTTTCTGTAACACTTCTTTCCAAGTTAAATCATAGCGCGCAGCGATTGGATAGCTAGCCAGCATCACAATGGTAAGGAAAATAAGAATACCTAAACAAATAGCTTTAACCAATTGGAAGGGCAGAGCTGTTTGACCCCAGAAAAGATAGAGATCTGAAAAGGTAAGAAATACAATTCCTAATTCTAACATCCCCAACTGAAAACCTAGTTTCAGATTTTGCTTGAAAGATCTTAGATAGATTTTAAAAACAGGCACCCGTCTGCTCTTCTTAACTTCGAACATGGTCTCGTAGAGGCTGATTTTAGCCACTCCAATCGTCACGATGGGCAAACAAGAGACGACAAAAAGAAGATTGGCTGTCACGATGTCCAAGACTTTCTCACTAAAACGCATGAGAAAGTTGTCTGTATCAAATGCTGCCTTGATAAGGCTTACTCCTTTTTGTGCCATGTTTGCTCCTCCATCATTTTTCTTTGTAAACTGTTTTCTTTTTTGTCAGTAAAGCTTTCATAAGTCCCTACCATGAACAAATCTATTTTTTCTTTTTTCTTTTGGACTTTTTTCTATTTTTATATATAGGCTTATAATCATATACCCCGAACAGCGAAGCAATTAAAATAGTACTCCAAGTATGCTCATTAAATCCATCTAGCCCTCCACGAATTATCATTGCAAGCACTGTCCAAGCTAACATATTCAATAAAAAAATACAAAGTGCTTTCATTCTCGCATTTTAAAAGTTTATACGACCATTGTTAGGAATTTTATCATGTGCATCCCAAGCTGCAGCAATATTGTAGGCAAAATTACCATATACATCAGCTACATTCACAGCTACTCGTAAAATCCATCCAGAAATCTTGGTCGCTAATCCTACTCTTGCTGCTGCAGTTGCAGCTGCCCTACTTAAGATCGAGCGTGCCATACTAATACCATACTTAGCCGCATAAGTACCTAATTTTATGTATCTACCAATCAATGCATTCACAATGCCCCTAATTATCCAAGCCATCTCATCAACTGTAATTCCCTGTCCATCCAAGAAACTAGCTCTTGCAGCATACTTAGAAGATACCATTTCTAGCAATTCAATTTTACGTTCATCTGATATGTCTGGATAGACTCCTTTGCTATCTTCCACCAGATCCTTAATTTCTTGTTCAGTTAGCAAGTAATTTTGAGATAATTTTGCATCTATTCGATCTATTTCTGACTGTATAGTTTGGATATGCGAAACTTCATTCGCATACACAATTGAAGGTAAAATATTACTCATTAGCAATAAACAGACTGACAAGAAGATACCAATTTTTAAATATTTTATTCTCATTTCTCTACCTCACAAAGATCAATTTCATGGTAGAGTATTATCAAAGCTTTACAAAAAAACAATTCATCCTATTTTTAATCAATCAAAATTTTAAAGAGATATTTTCGAACCTTTTCTTCCATACCTGCATAACCAGTTGGCTGATGTGGCTCTCCTGGGAAGAAAATCGCAAAATTGTGATAACCCAACAAGAGTGGGTAGTGTTCATGACAATGGACAAAACCAATGTCACTTGCTTCGTCAAATGCTACTGCTTCATCTTTGATACGTGAACCGTAGCTCGAATATTCATGCCCTTCTACCAGCAAATGCAAATCTGCATAGTTCTTATGGTGTTCAAATTGATCATTTTCAGCTTGATTGAGGACATTTTCCTGAACAACTAGAAAGACTTTATCTCCATCAATATCATACTTTCCTAATTCGAAAGAATCCTTACGATGTTGGTAGAGATAGTCGATAGCCTTGTCTAAATTAGGATGAATCCCTTTGTAAAAGGTGATATTTTTCAAATCGTCAAAAATCATACTCTTTCCTTCGTTTCTGATAGTTAACTAAAACCATTCTTAAGTTGATAAGTGTCTGACAAAACTTCATAAAGTAACTGCATACCCTCCATTTTGTAGACACTTATAACTCTATATTCTCTTATACTCAATGAAAATTGAAGAACAAACTAGGAAGCTAACCGCAGGCAATACTTAAGTATGGCAAGGTGACGCTGACGTAGTTTGCATTCGATTTTCGCAGAGTATTATCCTTTGACCGCTCCCATAGTAATCCCTTGTGTGAAGGATTTCTGGAAGACTAGGAAGACTGTTACAATTGGCACGGCAGCAAGGGCAGCTCCTGCCATAATCAAACCATAGTTGGTTGCCATTTCAGCCTGCATGGTCGCAACCCCAAGTGAAATAGTCAAATTGTTACGTGAAGTCAACATTACCAACTGCATGAAGTAGTCATTCCAAGTATTGATGAAGGTAAAGATTGCAAGAGCCGCAAACCCTGGTTTCACAATCGGGAAGGCTACGCTCCAGAAGGTACGAATCTCACCACAACCGTCAATCTTAGCTGATTCGAGCAATTCTGTAGGGATATTTTCACTGAACTGTTTCATGAGGAAGACCCCAAATGGCCATCCAATCAAAGGCAAAATAACTGCCCAAAGAGTGTCATGAATTCCCATGAAGTTGACGATACGTACCAATGGTACAAGGACAACTTGTTTTGGAAGCGCCATAGCAGCGATAAAGATAGCAAAAAGAATACGTTGACCATAGAAACGTTTTTTAGCCAATACATAACCTGCTAGAGAGGAGGTCGCACAGACCAAGAACATGGTTACCAATGAGATAAACACAGAGTTCCACATCCACTGCATAGCAGGGTTTTGCACCATGAGTTGTTGGAAGTTTTCCATGGTTGGCATTTTAGGGAACCATTGTGGCGGAATCATAATGGTATCAGGCTGTGACTTGAAGGCACCTGTCAAAATCCAGTAGAATGGAAAGATGAACAGCACGGTCAACAAGAGCAAGATAATAGTTGAAATAACAGTGAAAGCTGTTAAAGGTTTCTTTTGTGTAGATTGCATAGCTGTCTCCTTTCTTTAATATTCTACGTCATTTCCGAGCGCCTTAAATTGAACAAAGCTTACAATAGCAATCATGACTGCCAAGAAGACACCAATGGTATTAGCATACCCGTATTCGGTCAATTGGAAGGCTTTTTCGTAAAGGTAGTACATCAAGGTACTTGTTGAGTAGTTTGGCCCACCAGATGTTAATAGTTGAATCAAGGCGAAAACTTGAAATGAGTTAATTGTTGTGATGATTGCAATATAAAGAGTTGTTGGAAGAAGGCTTGGCCATTTAATCTTCCAGAAAACTTGAAACTCAGTTGCACCATCAACACGCGCCGCTTCAACCAGTGAATTGTCAATATTCCCCATAGCAGCGATATAAAGGATGATTGGCTGACCAACTGAAGTGGTCAAGAGAATAATCATAATCGCCATCAATGCCCAGTGCTTATCACCAAGCCATGAAATGTTTTGAGTAATGATATGACTTGATTTAAGCACAAAGTTGAGAATTCCTGATAATGGATCATAGATCCATTTCCATACAACCGTTACGGCAACACTACCTGTTACAACAGGAAGGAAGAAGACAAAACGGTAGAAGGATCTGGCAATGGCATTTTGGTGATAGGTTTGCGATGCTACAAAGAGTGAGAATAGAACAACAACTGGCACGGATCCAATAACCAAAATAACTGTGTTAATCAGAGATTTTGCAAAGACAGGATCTTTAAACATACGGACATAGTTATCTAAGCCCACAAATTGGAAACTAGTCATAGAATAGTTAAAGAAACTTGTGATGAAGCCCATAATCATTGGTGCTAAAACAAAGATAATAAAGAAGAACAACACTGGTGCTAGGAAAGCATAGGAAATCACTGTTTCCCGCATACGAATTTTATTGACTTTCACAGTCGGCACCTCTCTTTCAAATAGAATAATTTTTTGACTTTCTTGAACTGTTTTAAAATCAAAATGAAATTTTTTATGATTCGCTTATGTAAGAACTTCATTTTAATTTCGTGACAGTTTCTTACATTTTAAACAAAAGCCCCCTTTTCTTACACTATCTGTGTAGAGGGAAAAGGGGGTATACACTCTTAGCTTCTTTAAAAAACTACTTTTTATAGAATAACTAAGGACTATTGTTTCATAGCTTTTTTGATTGTTTCGTTCGCTTTTTCAGTGAAGGCTTTCAAAGCGTCCGCTGGTTTTTCGTCACCATTTGATACAGATTGCAACATTGGGAACCAAAGTGTTCTCATTTCAGCAAATCCATCAATAGTGTTGTAGTATGGTGAGTAGTATTGAGTCCAGCCGCTGATTGTTTCCATGCGTTTGTCTTCATAAAGTTTTCCAAATGAAGTACGGACTGGGAAAGCACCTGTACGAACTACGTCTTTAGGTCCCCACTCTTTGTCATCTGCGATAAACTGGATGAATTTCTTAGATGCAGCGACTTTCTTGTCGTCTTTATTGTTGAATACTGCAAATCCGTTTACAAGGTATTCAAGAGCTGGTTTACCTTCGTCTGATGGGAATGGTACTTCTACTACTTCTACCTTACTTGCTTCTAACAGTTTAGCTTGGATACCATTTTGAGCTGGTGCCCAAAGGGTTGTGTAAGATGTTTGACCGTTGGCAAAGTTTTGGATATCTGCCCCACCGTCAAATTGTGAACCATTATTGAGCAAATTGTCTTTAATCCAGCCAGTTGCTTTTTCAAGACCTTTGACGAATTTAGGATCATCAGTTGTATATTTGCTAACTTTTTCATCTGTTACAGAACCGCTATAAAGGTTAGAGATAAAGGCACGTGTTCCTTGGTCTCCCCCTTGACCAGAACTGAACAATGAACCTGGTGTGTAGCCCTTGTCTTTGAGTGCTTTCAATACTTTTTCAAAATCATCAGTTGTCCAACCTTCTTTTACAAGGTTTGCCACTCCAGCATCTTCTAGCATTTTCTTGTTCATTGCCATGTAGAATGGGGCAGAACTAATTGGATACATGTAAGCCTTGTCTCCAGCTTTACTTGCTTGTATGATGTTTTCGTTATTGACATCTTTAACAAATTCATCTGTGAAAAGGTCGTTCAACTCAGCCAATTTACCATTTTTACCGTATTGGATGATACGTCCTGGTGCGTCAAAGAGTACGTCCGGAGCTGTTCCTGCTTCGATGGCTGTTGTGATTTTTTCAGGGCCTGACTTGAAGTCGATGGTTTCCAATTTCACTTTTACATCTGGATTTGCTTTTTCAAACGCTTCGATGATTGATTTTTCATAAGTTCCAACACCGTCACCAGCTTTTTCTTGGGTAAATACTGGGAATGCCCACCAAGTGATTTCTGTTTTGGCACCGTCACCACCTGATTTACCAGCATCTTTATTTCCGCCAGAATTGCCACAAGCAGCAAGACCAAGAACCGCAGCACCCGCAAGTACTGTACAAGCTAATTTTCTAAATTTCATTTGTATTCTCCTATTTTATAAGCGTATCCAACTTGGATAATGAGTTCTTTGCATTTATATACGTTTTCATTTTTTCCTACTCATCAATCACTCTCCTCTATTTTTTATTAAGTCAGTAAGTACTTAATCATCTACACCTAAAATTTCATTAATACTATTTTTATATAAGATTGCTTTTGCTCCATAGATTGCTTGAATGCCACCCTTCACTTCTAAGACATCAACTGCACCAATTTGTTTTAAAAGTGCTTTATCAACTTGATTAACTTCTTTTACAGCTACACGTAAACGTGTCACACAAGCATCTACATCTTCTATATTATTTGATCCACCCAACGCTCTGATAATTTGTAGGCTATCCTGTTTTAAATGATCCGCAGTATTTGAAGTTGAATCTGCGGATTCAGAAATTTCTTTAGAATCTACTTCTTCTCCTCTTCCTGGCGTTAGAACGTTGAATTGAGTAATGAACCATCTAAAAATAATATAATACAAAACACTCCAAATAAGTCCAAATGGAATCTGAAGAACCCAATTCGTCTTAGCGTTCCCCTGCAAAATTCCAAATAAAGTGAAATCGATTACACCTCCTGAAAATGTGTTTCCTATTGAGATATTTAAGATGTCTGCAATAAAGAAGCTGACACCATCAAGGAATGCGTGAACAACATATAGAACCGGACTGACGAATAGAAACATAAATTCAATTGGTTCTGTAATACCGGTAATAAAAGATGTTAAAGCAACTCCAAAAAACAAACCCGCGTATTTTTTACGACGATTCTTAGGAACACTATGGTACATCGCTAAACAGGCAGCCGGTAAACCGAACATCATTGTTGAGAAACGACCTGCAAAAAACCTTGTTCCTTCTGTAAATAATCCAGAATGAGCCGGATCGGCTAATTGAGCAAAAAATATTTTTTGAGCCCCAACCACTGTTTGTCCTGCAACAGTTTCAACACCACCAAGTTCAGTATACCAAAACATAGGATAAATCATATGATGTAAGCCTACTGCTCCAGAAAGTCTCATTAAAAATCCATATAGAAAAGTTCCAATTGGACCTGCCTGAGAAATATATCCACCTGTAGAAACAAGAAGTTGTTGGAAAGGTGGCCAAATAACAAAGAAGACAAAGCCAATTAAGATAGAAGAGAACGATGTAACAATAGGAACGAAGCGTGAACCTCCAAAGAATCCTAAAGCGGAAGGTAATTGAATATTGCTATATCGGTTGTGCAAATATACGGCAACTATTCCGACAACTAATGCTCCAATAACTCCAGTATCAATTGCAGATCCTTCTGCCATAAAAAGTTTTACCAGAGCTTTGATCGTTGCAGTCATAACTAAGTAACCAGTTACTCCTGCTAACGCAGCGGTTCCTTTATCTCGTTTCGCTAAGCCAATACATAATCCCACACAGAGAAGTAGTGACAAGTTACTGAATACAACCTCTCCTGCAGAGCTCATTACTTGGAATATCGATTGAAAAATACTATTGTCTAGTATTGGATAAGTTGCTATCGTGGTTGGGTTTGAAAGTGCACCACCAATCCCCAAAAGTAGACCTGCTGCAGGAAGTATAGCTATAGGTAATATAAAAGCTTTTCCAACTTTTTGTAAAACTTTAAATATAAAACTCCCCCCTCACATCTTATTTAAGACCAGCAACGAAGCGTTCTGTAATCTCTTTTGGTCTAGTAATAGCGCCACCAACAACGATGCCTCGCACTCCGTATTCAAGGATTTGTTTGGCTTGTTCTGGTGTATGAATTTTTCCTTCTGCAATGACATCTACACCGGCATCACAGAGTTTTTTGATGAGTTCAAAATCTGGACCATCCACTTTTGGACTGTAGGATGTGTAGCCTGATAAGGTTGTTCCGACAAAGTCAATTCCTGCTTCGACCGCTGCCAATCCTTCTTCAAAAGTACTGGTGTCCGCCATCAAGAGCTGGTTAGGATATTTCTCCTTGACCTGACGAATGAACTCTTGAATTTCCAAACCATCGTAGCGTTCACGCTTGGTACAATCCAGAGCAATCACCTCGATGTCCAGTTCTGCCAATTCATCAACTTCTTTCATAGTAGCCGTGATGAAGGGTTCTTGTGGCGGATAATCTCGTTTGATTATCCCAATAATCGGAAGTTTGGTGACTTCCTTAATTTCCTTGATATCGCGAACACTATTGGCTCGGATACCGACTGCTCCACCTTGCTCAGCCGCTTTGACCAGCAAGGGAATCACCCCTCCCGCTTCTGTATAAAGCGGTTCATGAGGAAGAGCCTGACAAGAAACGATGATTCCATCTTTGATTTGTTCAATCAAGGCTTCTTTACTAATCTGTGGCATCCTCTTTCCTCCCTTTCTTTTTTCTTTATTTCTATGAGATTATTATACCTTAAAATTAAAACGCTTTCAAGAGTTTGTAGTATAATAGATTTCAGTTTCAAAAACTAGCCAAGTCAAACAGCTCCTCTGAAAGTACTTTCAGAGGAGCAAGTCGACCTATAATAGGAGAATACCAAAATTTAGTTTACAATTTCTGACAATTTTACTTTGCGATCTTCAAACATAGACTGGGTACAAGCATCTGCAGTAGCAATTGCTTCTAGGGCAGCTTCACCTGTCAATAGTTTTGCAAATTCTTCTGATACTGGAGCTCCTTGCATAATCTCATGCAGATAGCGCATTTCTTTATCAATGACAGATGATAGCCATAATGGAGTACGTTTACCTGGTTTACCATAAGCAATTGCTCCATCCATCTCTGTACTATGATAGATACGAGTCCGATCATCATCTTCTTCTTGCGATTCGTGAATCAAGAAATAGCTTTCTTGCCCATCTAGCTTAAGAGTTCCTTTACAGTTGAATAAGTCTAAGCGGATGGCACCTTTGCTTCCTTGGATTAAGACATAATGTTCACCCCAACGATAAGCTGAACCCCATTCTAACAAGGCAAAACGCTTATTAGAAAATTCCATATTGACAAAAATCATATCATCTTCATCACCGAAATGTTCACCTTCATGGGCCACATTTCCACCTGTCATGGTTACAGTTTCAGGCATGCCCCCCATAAGGAATTGAACGCAATCCAATTCATGGATGTGGTGATACAAGTGACCACCTGATTTTTCACGAATTTTTTTCCATGATACTGACGGTTGTTGTTCTTCCCAACCATTACGAGCTGTATGACAATATAGAACGTCTCCGATAACTCCTTGATTAATGAGTTCTTTTGCATGATGAACACCATTAAAGAAATTCATAATATGTCCTGCCATAAAGGTTACATTGTTTTCTTTACACGCATCTACCATCTCGCGACAATCTTGATAAGAAAGCGCAATTGGTTTTTCACAGAAAACATTTTTACCATGCTGTGCAGCCTTAATAACCGGTTCCTTATGAAGATTATTTGGAGTTGCGACGATAACACAATCTACTTCATCACTAGAAACCAACTCATCTAAGGAACTTGCTACTTTTGCTCCCAATTCTTCTGCAATCGCCTCTGCATTATCTGGATCATAGAGAAGAGTAATCTCTGCTCCATCATTCTTTTGCATGTAGCGAGCCAATTCAGCTCCAAAATACCCTGCTCCAACAACACCGTATTTAACCATGTTTTTCTCCTTTATTTTGTTAAATCATTAATTTCCAAATCTATATACTGAACTACATTGCTTAAGTCATAACCACCCGTGAAAACGGGTGGCTTGTACACCGGCTATAAGCCGTTTCTCTCCAGCGGCGTCTAAAGACGCTCGCTGAACTTCGTTCAGGTCGTGCTATATTACTTGACTAATGCCCGTCACAACGGGCTTTTACCTTGTTCTAAATCCGCCATCAGAAAACGGATCTTCATATTCTTTTACACTCAGCTTATCGAGTGCAATGTCATTCTTTTCCTGCTCGCGAATATATTTAGCTACGGTCTTTTCGTTTAGTCCAACGGTACTTACATAGTATCCCCTAGCCCAGAACTTTCGATTTCCATACTTATATTTTAAATTAGCGTGCTTATCAAATATCATCAATGCACTTTTGCTCTTGAGATACCCCATAAAATCGGAAATCGAAAGTTTGGGAGGTATCAGTACAAGCAGGTGTACATGG
>NZ_VMLH01000086.1:0-5810 GCF_013276595.1 Streptococcus sp. 10824 | reverse complement strand
ACTGGCTTGAAGCCATAATGCAATTCATTTCTCGACCACGAATCATATTTTTCAAACAGTACACCTATGTGATGATTTGGCAATTCTGTAATCGCAGAATAGGCATAACCATACGAAGGCAAATCAATATCATAGTGGTATCTCCAATCAATACTATCATCTTCTTTATTGACTAAACCAACAACTAATTGGCCTCCCTTACGGCCACTTCTAGAATTTGGTGTACTCAAAATGACTGCTTCTTTTCCATCAATTAATTGAGAGTATTTAATTGCAGATACTTGTGTGCCATATGAAGTTTGTTGGATTCCATCAATATACGAAACTTTCGACCATGTTTCTCCAGAATCTCTACTAGTCATATAAGCTATCTTACCTGTAGTGGTTCTAAAGAATGTTCGAATCACACCATCTCTCAGTTCAACCATTTGTGCTTCTGCTGTTGCATTTTTAAACGGAATTGAAGCTGAGGATTTCTTCCATGTTTGACCACTATCATCCGAAATGAGATAGGTTAGTTCTCCACTAGTATATGTTGCAAAAATCAATCTGTTACTTGATTTTAATGCTAAACCTTGTCCGGGACATAAGTAAGTTCCATTATGTTTTTCTCCTAAGAACGGAGGCAACAACTTAAATTGTTCCCAACTCTCTCCTCTATTCTGACTAGTTGTCATTGCTATATAATTAGTAGGAGTCACTTTAAATAACGAATCTTTGTAGAAAACATTCATAGGAACCTGTTTTCCATTATGCCTTTCTCTTAAAGAGCCACTATCAAAATCAACCGAATATTGTTCGACTGTTAAAGACTTTCCTCCCTCCAAAACTTCATACTTATCATTTATAGTATAATTTGTAGGTTTATTAGTTGTTTCATCATAAACGACACCATTTTCTCTAACTGTATAACGGAAATCGTTATCTCCATTCTTCTTTAGTTTTAAATAATAATGACCATTTATTTCTTTAAAACCTGAGTCGGCTTTATTTGCATTATTATTTCCAATACCCGCAGGCATAACATCAGCTAGTAATATCGTTTTCCCAGATTTTTTATCTTCAACAATGGATGAATCTATGAATGAAGCACTTCCACTAATTTGACTATTCTTTAATTTATTATCTCGTGGCCAGTAAACTAACTGCTCCTCATAGTCATTAAACCTCATAGCAAAAATTGGCTCACTCCACGTTTTCCCATTATCATCACTATAAGAAGTGGCAATATTAATCTTACTTTTAGAATCATGAGTCCCACCATAACGTGCATCAATACTTGATAGAACTCTTCCACTACTTAATGTATATAGTGTCGGTATTCTAAAATAGTTAGCTTGAGTAAAATCTCCTGATCGGAAAATTAACTGAAATGGATTTGACAAGGGAATATTTGAAACTTCCTGATCACTAATTGCTTTGTTAAATAGACTGATTTCATCAATACTTCCTTTTGCGAGGTAATGTTCCTTACCTTCACGATTAACAGCTCCTAGTGTTGCCTTATCTATACCATTTATATTTGAAATTGGCAAAAATGTATCAACTGTTTCAGAGAACACTTCTATTCCATTAACATACATTGTGTATGTTTTATCTTTAGAATCAGATACAAATACTAGTGTATTTTCAACTGCCTGTCCTTTATGCTTTCCCCATAATGAAGCTGGTCTAGAAAATAAATAATTTATTCCCTTTTGGGCGTCTCTTATTTCTACACCTATCTCACCAGAATCTCTCATGAAAATTGAAAAGTAATTATTTTTAAAGCCTGCTTTATTATTAGATAGGCCAAACAAAGCTTGAAGAGAGTTTGGTTTATCTGCTTTAAATTTCATTACTACTGTCTGACTCTCTCCAGACAATTTATCTAATAACAAAGGGCTGATATCTATACTCTTATTGTTCAGTTGATATGAGCCTCCTTGAAAAATAGGAGATATGGACAGTTGACCATAGTTTAATTCATTCGCGTGAATCAAAGTAGGGACTCCCATTAAAAGACTAATGCCTACAACAGAAATTCCTAGTTTTGAATAAAGACCTCTTTTATTCATTTTTTTCCTTCTTTCGTCTACTTCACAGATCCTTCTGATAATCCACTTGCAATCTTATTTTGGATGATAGAGAAGAAAATAATTGATGGAAGAACTACAATAACAGACGCTGCCATCATATCTCCCCAGTCTAGTATTTCTGAACCATTAAGTGAACGAAGGGCTACTGCTACTGTCATCTTTCCTGTATTGTTAATCAAAATCAAGGCATACAGGAATTCATTCCAAGCATTGATAAATGTATAAATAGCTGTTGCTACAATACCTGGTGCTACAATCGGTAGCACAACTTTATAAAACGTTACAAATTTATTTGCACCATCAATTCGAGCTGCTTCTTCAATTCCAATTGGAACTGTTTGGAAAAATCCAACTAAGAGCCAAACTGCATATGGAACACTAAAAGATAGATAAACCATCATCAAGCCAAATAAACTATTTGTTAATCCAACTTTAGCAATGGCAATTGAATAGGGAATTGCTAACAAAATTGGTGGGAAAATGTAGGTAATGACGAGTAATCTTGACATGATTGCTCCCAATTTAGGGAAGAATCGAACAATACCATAGGCTGCCATAGCAGAAATAATAATCGCAATAACAGTTGTAGCTAAGGCAATGATTAAACTGTTTCGAATGTTATCAATAAAGTGCAAATCATTGATAACATGAGTGAAATAATCTAATGTGAACTGTTCAGGCCAAAATCGTGTTGGATACTGAGTTAATTCCCCTTTACCCTTGACAGAAGATATGATAATCCATACCAATGGGAAAATTGCAACAATGGTCGCACCAATCAAGAGTACATGTGAGAGAATATCTAAATAAATACCGGATTTCTTCTTCATTATTTTCTACCCTCCTTTTCCCACTTACTGATGATAGCAAAGTAGATAAAGCAAATCGCCACCAAGAAGATAAAGAGCAATACTGTAACTGCTGAAGCACGACCCAACAATTTAGTTCCCCAACCTAGGTTGTAAGCAAAAATTGGAAGCGTCGTTGTAGCATTAGCCGGTCCACCACCAGTAATAAGGTAGATAATGTCAAAGTTATTAAAGATCCATACAGTTCTCAAAACAACTAGAAGCCCTACAACCACTTTAATATGTGGAAAGACGATAAATTTGAACACTTGCCAACTTGAAGCACCATCTATCTTAGCAGCCTCAAATTGTTCTTCGGGTACTGTTTGCAAAGCTGAAAGTACATTAACCATAATCATTGGTGCTCCAAACCAAATGTTGATAAACACCAAACATAGGAATGCCCATGTACTATCTGTCAAAAATGCAGGCGTATGTTCCATTAAACCTAATTTTACGATTAGATTAGGTAAGTAGCCATAAACCCCGTTTAGAATCCATTGCCAAGAGAAGGCAATAACGATTGTAGGAAATGCCCAAGGAACAATCAATAAGGTCCTATATAATTTCTTGAAGTGGCGTACTCTGTGAAGAGCTAAAGCCAATACAAACCCTACTAAAACTTGACCAACTAATGAGAAAATGGTCCACTTAATTGAATTAAAGAACGCATTAAAGAAGTTGGGATCTGATAGCACAGCTTTATAGTTAGCTAAACCAACAAATTTGTAATTGGGCATAATCAAATGCTTATTGGTAAAGCTATAAAAAATACTCGAGAAAAACGGATAAACAAAGAGTAATCCTACGATAATCATAGCTGGCAAAACAAATATCCAGCGAGTTAAATTACGTTCTTTAACCATTCTCCTTCTCCCTTCTTTTACAAGATTGGGCTAGGGCTTTTCAGCTCACTAGCCCACCTATTTTCTAGTCTTTTACACCTACTGAACAGCCTCAAATAAATCGTTTAATTGTTTTTCTGCTTCTTTTGCAGCTTTCATAGGATCTGTTCCATTTGTAATGATATCTTGGAACATTTGTTCAATAATGTGTTGGTTAGTCAACATACCAGCTTGTACACTTGGTCCATTTTCATAACCAATAGCAGTACCTTTTTTAACAGCTTCAGTAATTACTTCTTCAGCATGTTTAAATTTCTTACGAGTTTCATTTTCTTTATAGGCTGCAGAATCGCTAATCCCCTTAATAGTTGGCAACATACCTACTGGAGTTGAATCAAGGAATTTAATGTAGTCTTCTTCATTATAAAGTGATTCTAAGAATGCTTTAGCAACTTCTGGGTGTTTTGAATTTTTCCAAACAACCATTGGAATGTTTGAAGTTTCAATTCCTTGGTCCTTATCAGACTCTTTGATTTTTGGAATAGGATAAGCATCAATCGAATCAATCAATTGAGGACTGTTGGCATTAATTCCTCCGATATGGAAGCCAGAGTTAAAGTCAAATGCTGTTTTTCCTTGGTAGAACAAGGTAGCTTGCTGAAGGACATTAAAGTTCAAAGAATCTTGAGGTGAGATTTCTTTATACAATTTAACCCAGTATTTAATACCATCTTGAGCAAGTTGACTTGTCAAGTCTGCTTTAAGATCTTTTGTTAAGAGGCTTCCTCCACCACTACGTACGTAGAAGTTCAAGAAACGTGTTGCCATTAAGTCATTTGTTCCAAACGGAACAGATAAACCATAAACTCCAGCTTCTTTCAATTTTTTAGAAGCTTCATAGAGTTGATCCCAAGTTTTCGGAACCTCAATATTATGTTCTTTTAACAAATCTGTTCTAACCCACATAACTTGTGCATGTGAATAAAGAGGAACAGAGTAGTAATCATCTCCGATTTTTGCTTCATTTAAGGCAGTTTCGTTAAATTTATCCTGTCCAATACGCTTGATAGAATCATTTAGCGGAACCAAAGCATCTGAGTTGACCATTTCCATTACTTGGTTAGGAAGAGCTGTACTGATATCTGGCACATTCCCATTTGCTAAACCTGTAGTCCATTTAGTATAGAAGTCATTCCAAGAAAATGTTTCAATCTTGATTTTCGTTTTCGGATGCTTTTGCATGAAAGCATCTGCTGATTTTTGAATACTTTCTAAACGGGGTCCTTGAGTAAAGGAGTGCCACATTGTAATCTCACCAGATAATTCTGTCGGTGGTTCAGTACTAGTTGTAGCTTCTTTTTTTCCTGAACAAGCTACCAAGGCAACGGCTGCTAGCGCAACTCCAGCTAGACATAAAAACTTTCTCATTTTTTTCATCGTTCTTCCCTTTCTACATTAAGAAATCGCAACTTTAAAGACAATTTTTTTCACAGGTTCATCATTTATACGAACCTTGGGTTGATGTAAATCTTCTGGAAAAGTGATGAGGCATTCGCCAGCTCTCAAATGAACCAACTGTTCCACTTTCCCTGTGTATAATTCAATATCCTTCTCTTCATCATACTCTTGGGTAACGCTTACATTTTTCGGCGACGTAACAGCCATGGCTTCTTCGTTTTCCAAAACTAAATGAATATCCAAATATTTTTGGTGAGTTTCAAAGAAGGCTCCTGCTTGACCGTCTGCTAGATAAGTAAAGCAATTCCCAAACAATCGATTACCATCGATAGCAATCGGACCTTCTATTAAATTTTCTAGTCCTGTTTTTTCTAGAAAATCTATTAATGTTGCAAAATGTGGATTTACTCCCACATAAGTTCCTAAACGGCTAATTTTTGTAATAATCATCTCTTCTAACCTCCTTTCTCAATCTATTTTTCCTATCCAAGTTCCCCATTCTTCTGTCTAGCATTTTCTACTAGAAGGACATAAAAACACTACACTCTCTAGCCTATACTCTTTGAAAATCTCTTCAAACC
>NZ_VMLH01000085.1:0-10603 GCF_013276595.1 Streptococcus sp. 10824 | reverse complement strand
GGTTGTAGATAAGACTGACAAAGTCAGGAACACATATCTACGGCAAGGCGACGTTGACGCGGTTTGAAGAGATTTTCGAAGAGTATTAGTTGTGAATCTGGTGCAGTCGTCCCAGATTATTCTTATTAGTAGGGTCTTGTTTTCTATATCCCCTCGTAGTTAACAAGACCTTGAGCATTTTAGAAAGAGGAATCTATGTCTACGAAATATATTTTTGTAACTGGTGGTGTGGTATCGTCTATTGGGAAAGGGATTGTGGCAGCGAGTCTAGGCCGTCTCTTGAAAAATCGTGGTCTTAAAGTAACCATTCAAAAATTTGACCCTTATATCAATATTGATCCAGGAACTATGAGTCCTTACCAGCACGGGGAAGTTTTTGTGACAGATGACGGAGCTGAGACAGATTTGGACTTGGGTCACTATGAACGTTTCATCGATATCAATCTCAACAAATATTCCAACGTGACAACTGGGAAAATTTACAGTGAAGTTCTTAGTAAAGAACGCCGTGGAGAATACCTTGGGGCAACTGTTCAAGTCATTCCTCATATCACAGATGCTTTGAAAGAAAAAATCAAGCGTGCCGCTCTAACGACCGACTCTGATGTCATTATCACAGAGGTTGGTGGAACAGTAGGAGATATCGAGTCCTTGCCATTCCTAGAGGCTCTTCGTCAGATGAAGGCAGATGTGGGTGCGGATAATGTCATGTATATCCATACAACCTTGCTTCCTTACCTCAAGGCTGCTGGTGAAATGAAAACCAAACCAACCCAACACTCTGTCAAAGAATTGCGTGGCTTGGGAATCCAACCAAATATGTTGGTTATTCGTACAGAGGAGCCAGCTGGTCAAGGAATTAAAAATAAACTGGCCCAGTTCTGTGATGTGGCACCAGAAGCCGTTATCGAATCGTTGGATGTTGAACACCTTTACCAAATTCCACTGAACTTGCAGGCACAAGGGATGGACCAAATTGTTTGTGATCATTTGAAATTAGACGCACCAGCAGCGGATATGACAGAATGGTCAGCCATGGTGGACAAGGTCATGAACCTCAAGAAACAAGTTAAGATTTCCCTTGTTGGTAAGTATGTGGAGTTGCAAGATGCCTATATCTCAGTGGTCGAAGCCTTGAAACACTCTGGCTATGCCAACGATGCAGAAGTTAAAATCAATTGGGTCAATGCCAATGATGTGACAGCAGAGAATGTGGCAGAGCTTTTGTCTGATGCGGACGGAATCATCGTACCAGGTGGTTTTGGACAACGTGGTACGGAAGGGAAAATCCAAGCCATTCGCTATGCGCGTGAAAATGATGTTCCAATGTTAGGTGTCTGCTTGGGAATGCAGTTGACATGTATCGAATTTGCTCGTCACGTTTTAGGACTCGAAGGTGCCAATTCTGCAGAGCTTGCACCAGAAACAAAATACCCTATCATTGATATCATGCGTGATCAGATTGATGTTGAGGATATGGGCGGAACCCTTCGCTTGGGGCTTTATCCGTCTAAGTTGAAACGTGGCTCTAAGGCAGCAGCTGCTTATCATAATCAAGAAGTGGTGCAACGCCGTCACCGTCACCGTTATGAGTTTAACAATGCCTTCCGTGAGCAGTTTGAGGCAGCAGGCTTTGTCTTCTCAGGAGTTTCTCCAGACAATCGTTTGGTCGAAATCGTGGAAATTCCAGAAAATAAATTCTTTGTAGCGTGTCAGTATCACCCTGAACTGTCAAGCCGTCCAAACCGCCCAGAAGAACTCTACACTGCTTTTATTACTGCAGCGGTTGAGAACAGCAATTAGCAAAATCAGAACCTTTGAGAAGAATCTCAGAGGTTTTTTGCATACGATGATATTGAAGTATATCTGAGGTAGGAGTCCTCTGTGTGTACCTGCTACCCTTGAAATCAATAGCGACTCCCTCTTGCCCTGTGCTAGTGAATGGATTTATCAGTATATTGAAATAAAATCTGAACAAATTAATTCGGAAAGCCAAATCAATTTATAGAAATATTTTAGCAGTCAAGGTGTACTGTTATAGATTCAATATACTATACTTTTTTAATTTAATCCACTATATCTGCAGAATACTCTTTCAGTTTCATTCAGACTAGTCTTGCTTAGGAAAAAGCAAAAAGCCATCCAATTATGATGGATAGCTTCTTGGTTCTTAGATTTGTTCTGCAAAAACCTTTTCAGCAAGGTTCATAGCGTGGTCTGATACACGAGTGTAGTGTGAGATGATGTCGATAAAGTTGACCCCAGCTTGTGTTGAACATTCGCCCTTGTTGAGGCGTTTGATGTGGGTTTTTCTGAGAACACGTTCTATCTTATTGATTGCTTCATGGCGTTCTACAAGACTGCGTGCTTTTTCAATATCATTGTTTTCCACACTATCCAGAGCATCTTTGATAAAGTCACTAGTTTGACGATAAACTTCCTCTAATTCTTTCAAGGCGGCATCAGAAAATTCAACATTTTTCCGTTGAAGATAGTCAGTCAGATTGAGTAGAGCCTCCGCGTGGTCTCCAATCCGTTCCAAATCACGGGAGGAATCAAGGATATTGGTGAGCACTTCGCTTTCTTTTTGACTGAGAGCTTCGCTTGAAAGGGCAATGAGATAACGTGTCAATTGCTCATCGATGGTGTTAATGGCTTCTTCGGTTTTATGCCCTTTTTCAGCAATTTTTTCATCCAAGTCAATGATATACTTATAGGAAAGGTCAAAGGCTTTAGCAGCGTAGTTTCCTAAGTGCAAGAGCTCTTTCTTAGCATTTCCGAGAGCGATAGATGGGGCTTGTTTGATGAAATGTTCATCAAGATATAAGGGTTCGTATTTGACAACCTCGTCCTCTCCAGGAATAATCTTGGTTACAAAGTAAGCCAGAGCTCCGATAAATGGAAATTGGACAATGGTATTGGTAATATTAAAGGTTCCGTGAGCAAAGGCGATGGTCATTTCCGGTGCTAGATTTAGCGTAGCTTCAAACCAATGAATCAGGGCTGTAAAAGGAACTAGAAAAATAACGCAGACGACTGTTCCGATAACGTTGAAGGCAACATGAGCTCCTGCTACCCGTTTAGCTGCAATATTAGCACTTAAAGAGGCAATGATGGCTGTAATGGTTGTCCCGATATTGTCACCAAATAGAACTGGCAAAGCTCCTTGCAGGTCAATGAGATTGCTGGCGTAGAGGTTTTGTAAAATCCCGATGGTAGCCGAGGAAGCTTGAATCAGTAAGGTCAAGCCGGTACCGACAAAGACACCCAAAACAGGATTTTTACTTAGCTCAATCATATAGTCTTTAAAGACCTGTAAGTCTTTGAGTGGAGCCATTGCACCGCTCATGAGATTGAGGGCAAAAAAGATACCACCGACACCAAAGAGGATGCGTCCGATATTATTGACTGTCCGATTTTTTGTAAAGAAGAGGCAGACAGCACCGATAAAGAGCATAGGTAGGGCATAGTCACCTAGTTTAAACCCAATAAGAAAGGATGTGACTGTTGTCCCGATATTAGCCCCCATGACAATTCCGATAGCCTGACGTAAGGTTAGGAGACCGGCACTGACCAGGCCGACTGTGATAACTGTTACACCAGAACTAGACTGAATTAGAGCAGTCATCCCAATACCAACCAGAACTCCAAAGAAAGGATTACTAGTATATTTGTCAAGGTAAAAACGAAGGCGATCTCCAGCAGCTTGTTGCAAACCGTCTCCCATGGTCTTGATACTATATAAGAATAGTCCCAGACCACCTAAAAAGTGAAATAAAATTTCCTGCCAATTAATGGACATTTCTTTTTCCTCCGAAAAATAATCGCGGAATATCTCCTATTCTATTTTAAAGGATAAAAGTAAATCTAACAAGTGTTAATGTCAAGTTTGTAAAAGAAAATTATAATTGATAAGTGTATTATTTTTAAGAGTTTTTAACCTTATTTTAGATTTGTGAAAACAGCTATTGTTTTTTGTCAAAAAATGCTTTAGGATAAAAATGTGATTATCTTGGTCCCTGTGATTGGGATAAAAATTTTATAAAGAAAGTTAAGCGCTTTCTTTTGTGCAATAAAATCAATTTTTTAGGAGGAGAAAATGAAGAATTCATTTTTTGAAAGACGTTGTCGTTACAGTATTCGTAAGTTATCAGTAGGGGCTTGCTCACTGATGATTGGGGCTGTTTTATTTGCTAGTCCAGCCTTGGCAGAAGAAACTGCAGTTCCTGAAAATAGCGGAACCAATACAGAGCTTGTTTCAGGAGAGAGTGAGCATCCAACTAATGAAGCTGATAAGCAGAATGAAGGGGAACATGCTAGAGAAAACAAGCTAGAAAAGGCAGAAGGAGTAGCGACAACATCTGAAACTGCTTCGCCAGCAAGCAATGAAGCTTCAACTACTGAAACTGCAGAAGCAGCTAGCGCAGCTAAACCAGAGGAAAAAGCAAGTGAGGTGGTTGCAGAAACACCATCTGCAGAAGCAAAACCTAAGTTTGACAAGGAAACAGAAGCAAAGCCCGAAGCAACTAACCAAGGGGATGAGTCTAAGCCAGCAGCCGAAGCTAATAAGACTGAAAAAGAAGTCCAGCCAGATGTCCCTAAAAATACAGAAAAAACATTAAAACCAAAGGAAATCAAATTTAATTCTTGGGAAGAATTGTTAAAATGGGAACCAGGTGCTCGTGAAGATGATGCTATTAACCGCGGATCTGTTGTCCTCGCTTCACGTCGGACAGGTCATTTGGTCAATGAAAAAGCTAGCAAGGAAGCAAAAGTTCAAGCCTTATCAAACACCAATTCTAAAGCAAAAGACCATGCTTCTGTTGGTGGAGAAGAGTTCAAGGCCTATGCTTTTGACTATTGGCAATATCTAGATTCAATGGTCTTCTGGGAAGGTCTCGTACCAACTCCTGACGTTATTGATGCAGGTCACCGTAACGGGGTTCCTGTATATGGTACACTCTTCTTCAACTGGTCTAATAGTATTGCTGATCAAGAAAAATTCGCTGAAGCTTTGAAGCAAGACGCAGATGGTAGCTTCCCAATTGCCCGTAAATTGGTAGATATGGCCAAGTATTATGGCTATGATGGCTATTTCATTAACCAAGAAACAACTGGGGATTTGGTTGAACCTCTTGGAGAAAAGATGCGCCAGTTTATGCTCTATACCAAGGAGTATGCTGCTAAGGTAAACCATCCAATCAAGTATTCTTGGTACGATGCCATGACTTATAACTATGGACGTTACCACCAAGATGGTTTAGGAGAATACAACTATCAGTTTATGCAAAAAGAGGGGGACAAGGTACCCGCTGATCACTTCTTTGCTAACTTTAACTGGGATAAGGCTAAAAATGATTACACTATTGCAACTGCCAACTGGATTGGTCGTAATCCTTATGATGTATTTGCAGGTTTGGAATTGCAACAGGGTGGTTCCTACAAGACAAAGGTTAAGTGGAATGACATTTTAGACGAAAATGGGAAATTGCGCCTTTCTCTTGGTTTATTTGCCCCAGATACCATTACAAGTTTAGGAAAAACTGGTGAAGATTATCATAAAAATGAAGATATCTTCTTTACAGGTTATCAAGGAGACCCCACTGGCCAAAAACCAGGTGACAAAGATTGGTATGGTATTGCTAACCTAGTTGCGGACCGTACGCCAGCGGTAGGTAATACTTTTACTACTTCTTTTAATACAGGTCATGGTAAAAAATGGTTCGTAGATGGTAAGGTTTCTAAGGATTCTGAGTGGAATTATCGTTCAGTATCAGGTGTTCTTCCAACATGGCGCTGGTGGCAAAAATCAACTGGTGATAAGTTGAAAGCAAGCTATGATTTTGAAGATGCTTATAATGGTGGAACTTCTCTTAAATTTGCAGGGGATCTTTCAGGTGCGACCAAGCAAGATGTGAATTTGTACTCTACTCGCTTGAAGGTGACAGATACAACCAAATTGCATGTTGCCCACAAAGGAGGCAAAGGGACCAAGGTTTATGTAGAATTTGCAACCAAGAAAGATTATACCTATGGTGATGAAGCTGCCCGTAAAGAATTGACAGTTTCAGATAACTGGACTACCGATGATTTTGATTTGAGTGCCTTGGCAGGTAAAACAATTTACGGTATTAAACTCTATTTTGAAAATGACAAAGACTTAAAAGGTTATCAATTTAACCTGGGGCAATTGACCATCAGCAATAATCAAGATGCTCCTCAGGCACCAACCACAGTAGCTGTAGCCAAACAAGTCCTTAAAAATGCCCAAGAAGCGGAAGCAGTTGTACAATTTACTGGTCATAAAGATGCTGATTTCTATGAAGTCTATGAAAAGGATGGCGATGCTTGGCGCCTATTGACAGGTTCATCTGCAACTACGATCTACCTACCAAAAGTTAGCCGCTCAGCTAGTGCGACTGGTACTAGTCAGGAGTTGAAGGTTGTTGCAGTTGGTAAGAATGGCCTTCGTTCTGAAGCAGCAACTACAAACTTTGAGTGGGGGATGACTGTCCAAGACACAAGTCTTCCAAGACCTCTAGCAGAAAACATCGTTCCAGGGGCTACTGTTATCGGAAGTACCTTCCCAGATACAGAAGGTGGAGAAGGTATCGAAGGTATGTTGAATGGGACCATCACCAGTCTATCTGACAAATGGTCTTCTTCTCAATTAAGTGGTAGCGTTGATATTCGTTTGACACAACCACGCCGTGTTGTGAGATGGGTCATGGATCATGCTGGAGCTGGTGGAGAATCTGTCAACGATGGTTTGATGAACACCAAAGACTTTGACCTCTATTATAAAGATGCGGATGGTCAATGGAAGTTGGCTAAGGAAGTCCGTGGCAATAAAGCTCATGTTACAGATATTACCCTTGATAAACCTATCACAGCTCAAGATTGGCGCTTAAATGTTGTCACTTCTGACAATGGAACTCCATGGAAGGCTATTCGTATCTATAACTGGAAAATGTATGAAAAGCTTGATACTGAGAGTGTCAATATTCCGATGGCCAAGGCTGCAGCCCGTTCTCTAGGCAATAACAAGGTACAGGTTGGTTTTGCGGATGTACCAGCTGGAGCAACCATTACCGTTTATGACAATCCAAATTCTCAAACTCCGCTTGCAACCTTGAAGAGCGAAGTTGGAGGAGACCTAGCAAGTGCACCATTGGATTTGACAAATCAATCTGGTCTTCTGTACTATCGTACCCAGTTTCCAGGCAAGGAAATTAGTAATGTCCTAGCAGTTTCCGTTCCAAAAGATGACAGAAAAATCAAGTCAGTCAGCCTAGAGACAGGACCTAAGAAAACAAGCTACGCCGAAGGGGAGGATTTGAACCTTAGAGGTGGTGTTCTTCGAGTTCGGTATGAAGGGGGAGCTGAGGACGAACTCATTCGCCTAACTCACGCAGGTGTATCAGTATCAGGATTTGACACGCATCATAAGGGAGAACAAAATCTTACTCTCCAATACTTGGGACAACCAGTAAATGCGAATTTGTCAGTGACTGTTACTAGTCAAGATGAAGCAAGTCCGAAAACTATTTTGAGAATTGAAGTAAGTCAGGAACCGAAAAAAGATTACCTAGTTGGTGATAGCTTAGACTTGTCTGAAGGACGCTTTGCAGTGGCTTATAGCAATGACACCATGGAAGAACATTCCTTTACTGATGAGGGAGTTGAAATTTCTGGTTACGATGCTCAAAAGACTGGTCGTCAAACCTTGACGCTTCGTTACCAAGGTCATAAAGTCAACTTTGATGTTTTGGTATCTCCAAAAGCAGCATTGAACGATGAGTACCTTAAACAAAAATTAGCAGAAGTTGAAGCTGCTAAGAACAAGGTGGTCTATAACTTTGCTTCACCAGAAGTAAAAGAAGCCTTCTTGAAAGCAATTGAAGCGGCCGAACAAGTGTTGAAAGACCATGAAACTAGCACCCAAGATCAGGTTAATGACCGACTTAATAAATTGACAGAAGCTCATAAAGCTCTGAATGGTCAAGAGAAATTTACGGAAGAAAAGACAGAACTCGATCGCTTAACAGGTGAGGCTCAAGAACTCTTGGCTGCCAAACCAAACCATCCTTCAGGTTCTGCCCTAGCTCCGCTTCTTGAAAAGAACAAGGCCTTGGTTGAAAAAGTAGATTTGAGTTCAGAAGAGCTTGCAACAGCGAAACAGAGTTTGAAAGATCTGGTTGCTTTATTGAAAGAAGACAAGCCAGCAGTCTTTTCTGATAGTAAAACAGGTGTTGAAGTACACTTCTCAAATAAAGAGAAGACTGTCATCAAGGGCTTGAAAGTAGAGCGTGTTCAAGCAAGTGCTGAAGAGAAAAAATACTTTGCTGGAGAAGATGCTCATGTCTTTGAAATAGAAGGTCTCGATGAAAAAGGTCAAGACGTTGATCTCTCTTACGCTTCTATTGTGAAAATTCCAATTGAAAAAGATAAGAAAGTGAAGAGAGTATTCTTCTTACCTGAAGGCAAAGAGGCAGTAGAATTGGCTTTTGAACAAACGGATAGTCATGTTATCTTTACAGCACCACACTTTACTCATTACGCCTTTGTTTATGAATCTGCTGAGAAACCACGAGTAGAATCTAATGGTGCAAATGACCTTGTTACTATCTCAACTAAACCAGAACAACAAAACACAGTCCTTCCAAAAACTACTAATCAACCGGCTTCTGATCAACAAAAGGCTCCTAAATTGGAAGTTCAAGAGGAAAAGGTTGCCTTTGACCGTCAAGAGCATGAAAATGCTGATATGCTAGTTGGGGAACAACGAGTCATCATACAGGGACGAGATGGTCTGTTGAGACATGTCTTTGAAGTTGATGAAAACGGTCAGCGTCGTCTTCGTTCAACAGAAGTCATCCAAGAGGCGATTCCAGAAATTGTTGAAATTGGAACAAAAGTAAAAACTGAACCAGCAGTAGCGCCTACACAAGAAAAACCAGCCCAAAATACAGCAGTTAAATCAGAAGAAGCAAGTAAACAATTGCCAAATACAGGAACTGCTGATGCCAATGAAGCCCTAATAGCAGGATTGGCAAGCCTTGGTCTTGCTAGTTTAGCCTTGACATTGAAACAGAAAAAAGAAGATGAAGATTAAATATCGAAAAATCTTGTGAAATCTTTCCTTATATTTCCAAAGTGTGATATAATAGTTTCGAATAAAATAATTAAAGGGGTTTTTGTAACATGGCAAAACTTACTGTTAAAGACGTTGACTTGAAAGGTAAAAAAGTCCTCGTTCGTGTTGACTTCAACGTACCATTGAAAGATGGCGTAATCACTAACGACAACCGTATCACAGCAGCTCTTCCAACTATTAAGTACATCATCGAACAAGGTGGACGTGCAATTCTTTTCTCTCACCTTGGACGTGTGAAAGAAGAAGCTGATAAAGCTGGTAAATCACTTGCTCCTGTAGCAGCTGACTTGGCAGCAAAACTTGGTCAAGATGTTGTTTTCCCAGGTGTCACTCGTGGTGCGGAATTGGAAGCGGCAATCAACGCTCTTGAAGATGGACAAGTTCTCTTGGTTGAAAACACTCGTTACGAAGATGTTGACGGCAAGAAAGAATCTAAAAACGATCCTGAACTTGGTAAATACTGGGCATCACTTGGAGATGGTATCTTCGTAAACGATGCATTCGGTACAGCTCACCGTGCACACGCATCTAACGTTGGTATCTCAGCAAACGTTGAAAAAGCAGTTGCTGGATTCCTTCTTGAAAACGAAATTGCCTACATCCAAGAAGCAGTTGAAACTCCAGAACGTCCATTCGTAGCAATCCTTGGTGGTTCAAAAGTTTCAGACAAGATTGGTGTTATCGAAAACTTGCTTGAAAAAGCTGATAAAGTCCTTATCGGTGGTGGTATGACTTATACATTCTATAAAGCACAAGGTATCGAAATCGGGAACTCACTTGTAGAAGAAGACAAATTGGATGTTGCGAAAGCTCTTCTTGAAAAAGCAAACGGTAAATTGATCTTGCCAGTTGACTCAAAAGAAGCAAACGCATTTGCTGGTTACACTGAAGTGCGTGACACTGAAGGTGAAGCAGTTTCTGAAGGCTTCCTTGGTCTTGACATCGGTCCAAAATCTATCGCTAAATTTGACGAAGCTCTGACTGGTGCCAAAACAGTTGTATGGAACGGACCTATGGGTGTATTTGAAAACCCAGACTTCCAAGCTGGTACAATCGGTGTGATGGACGCTATCGTGAAACAACCAGGTGTTAAATCAATCATCGGTGGTGGTGACTCAGCTGCCGCAGCAATCAACCTTGGTCGTGCAGACAAGTTCTCATGGATCTCTACTGGTGGTGGAGCATCAATGGAACTTCTTGAAGGTAAAGTATTGCCAGGTTTGGCTGCACTTACAGAAAAATAATTTCAGCCCGTTAGTCTCTACAAAATCCTGATTTTGTAGAAAAGGAAGAAAACTGAAACGTTAACAAAAAGGTGGCTATGTCACCTTTTTGTGTTAGTGTAGGTATTTGTGACGCGGTGGTGGGGCATCAATGGAGCTTCTTGAAGGTAATACTCTTCGAAAATCTCTTCAAACCACGTCAACGTCGCCTTGCCGTATATAT
>NZ_VMLH01000084.1:0-14309 GCF_013276595.1 Streptococcus sp. 10824 | reverse complement strand
TTTGATTTTCATTGAGTAGTAGTCTCTCATGTTTGTTTAGCGTCTAAAAGAGACATTTGAGAAGATTGAAAACAGTTCTCTCTTTTCTCCTAGTATAATGATTGGTAGGAAGGGAGAGAAAAGATGAAATCAATGAGAATCTTATTTTTGTTAGCTTTAATTCAAATCAGTTTGAGTAGCTGTTTTCTATGGAAGGAATGCATCTTGTCCTTTAAACAAAGTACAGCTTTTTTCATCGGAAGTATGGTCTTCGTTTCAGGAATCTGTGCTGGAGTAAATTATCTTTATACCCGTAAGCAAGAAGTCCATAGTGTCCTAGCCAGTAAGAAGTCAGTGAAGCTTTTTTACAGTATGTTACTCTTAATTAATTTATTAGGAGCTGTCCTTGTCTTGTCAGATAACTTGTTCATTAAAAATACGCTGCAGCAAGAATTAGTTGACTTTTTATTGCCATCCTTTTTCTTTCTATTTGGGCTAGATTTGCTGATTTTTTTACCCTTGAAAAAATACATGCGCGATTTTCTTGCTATGCTAGACAGAAAAAAGACAGTGTTGGTGACTATTTTAGCAACACTTCTCTTTTTAAGAAATCCAATGACCATTGTCTCTCTTCTGATGTATATTGGACTGGGTTTGTTTTTTGCAGCCTATCTTGTCCCAAATTCGGTCAAGAAGGAAGTTTCCTTTTATGGTCATATTTTCCGAGATCTTGTATTGGTCATTGCTACGCTCATTTTCTTTTAGAGAAAGCTTGTTTTTATGGATGTTATGATGGTAATACTCTTCGAAAATCTCTTCAAACTACGTCAGCGTCGCCTTGCCGTACTCANNTTTTCATTGAGTATAAGTTTAGCAGGAAAATAGACACAAAAGAAAAGTTTTTGGTATAATAAGAGTATGTACACAAAAAATGAAGAAGAGCTACAAGCCTTAGGGGAGCGTTTGGGTCATCTATTAGCAAAGAATGATGTTTTAATCTTAACTGGAGAACTGGGTGCAGGTAAAACGACCTTTACTAAAGGACTTGCTAAAGGTTTACAGATTTCTCAAATGATTAAAAGTCCAACCTATACTATCGTAAGAGAGTATGAGGGGCGTCTTCCGCTTTTCCATTTAGATGTTTATCGAATTGAAGGAGATGCGGATTCTATCGATTTGGATGAGTTTCTCTTTGGTGGCGGAGTGACTGTTATTGAGTGGGGCAATCTCTTAGGAGATGCCTTGCCAGATACTTATTTAGAGTTGGAAATTCTAAAAGAAGAAGACGGTCGCAGATTACATTTCCAAGCAAAGGGTTTGCGTGCAGAAAAGCTTTTAGAGGAGCTTCAACATGGAGTATGAATTGCTCATTAGGGAAGCAGAGCCCAAAGATGCAGCTGAATTAGTGGCCTTTTTAAATCGTGTAAGTTTAGAGACAGATTTTACCAGCCTAGACAGAGATGGTATTCTCTTGACCAGTGAGGAGATGGAAATATTCCTCAACAAGCAAGCTAGTTCGGACAATCAGATAACCTTACTTGCATTCTTAAATGATAAAATTGCTGGTATTGTAAATATTACAGCTGACCAGCGCAAGAGAGTACGTCATATTGGAGATCTCTTCATTGTGATTGGCAAAAGATATTGGAATAATGGCTTGGGAAGTTTGTTGCTAGAAGAAGCGATAGAGTGGGCACAAGCAAGTGGCATTCTGCGTCGTCTCCAACTGACTGTCCAAACTCGTAATCAAGCAGCAGTTCATCTTTATCAAAAGCATGGCTTTATAATTGAAGGTCGCCAAGAGCGTGGGGCATATATAGAAGAAGGGAAATTTATCGATGTTTACTTGATGGGTAAACTGATTTGATCGATTAGTAGAAATATGGTTAAAAAAATTATTGGAATGGTGCTAGCTTTACTTTCTGTAACTGTAGTAGGAGCAGGTATTTTTGCTTATACTATTTATCAGCAAGGGACAGAAACCTTAGCTAAAACCTATAAAAAAATCGGCGAAGAAACCAAGGTTATTGAAGCAACTGAACCTTTGACCATTCTGTTAATGGGGGTTGACACCGGAAATGCTGAACGAACTGAAACTTGGGTCGGTAGAAGTGATAGCATGATCTTGATGACAGTGAATCCTAAAACGAAAAAAACAACGATGATGAGTTTAGAGCGGGATATTCTGACCCGCATTGAATCAGGGAATGGTCAGGTTCATGAAGCGAAACTGAATTCAGCATATGCAGATGGTGGAGCAGAGCTTGCTATAGAAACCATTCAAAAAATGATGAATATCCATATTGATCGCTATGTGATGGTCAATATGAAAGGGTTACAAAAACTAGTGGATGCAGTAGGTGGTATTACAGTCAATAATACCCTAGGTTTCCCAATTTCTATCAGTGACCAAGAAGAATTTAATACCATTTCTATTGGTGTTGGGGAGCAACATATTGGGGGAGAAGAAGCCCTAGTCTATGCACGAATGCGTTACCAAGATCCTGAGGGGGATTATGGTCGTCAAAAACGTCAACGTGAAGTTATTCAAAAAGTCATGGAAAAAGCTCTCAGTTTAAATAGCGTTGGTCATTATCAAGAGATTCTAAAAGCTTTGAGTGACAATATGCAGACCAATATTGATTTGTCTGCAAAAAGTATCCCTAACTTGCTAGGGTATAAAGATTCATTTAAAACCATTGAAACTCAGCAGTTGCAGGGTGAAGGAGAGATGCTTCAAGGTGTTTCTTACCAGATTGTTTCGAGAGCCCATATGTTGGAAATGCAAAATTTACTCCGACGTTCTTTGGGACAAGAAGAAGTCACTCAGCTTGAAACTAATGCGGTTTTATTTGAAGATTTATTTGGCAGAGCCCCTGTTGGTGATGAAGATAATTAACTTTTGATACAAATAAAAAATCAATCGTAGGAAAATTCCTGCGATTTTTTCAAAAAAATACGAATAGATAGGTAGGAGGAAACATGAAAGCAGAAATCATTGCTGTTGGAACAGAGATTTTGACAGGACAGATTGTCAATACCAATGCTCAGTTTTTGTCGGAAAAACTAGCAGAAATTGGGGTAGACGTATATTTTCAGACGGCTGTAGGAGACAATGAAGCTCGTCTCTTGTCTTTGCTTGAGATTGCCAGTCAACGTAGCAGTCTGGTGATTTTGACAGGTGGTTTAGGGCCGACTGAGGACGATTTGACCAAACAAACTCTGGCTAAATTTTTAGGGAAAGAATTAGTCTTCGATCCTCAGACCCAGGAGAAGTTGGATGTCTTTTTTGCCCAGAGACCAGACTATGCCCGAACACCTAATAACGAAAGACAAGCTCAAATTGTAGAAGGAGCGACTCCACTGCCCAACGAAACAGGACTGGCTGTGGGAGGCATTTTGGAAGTCGAAGGAGTGACCTACGTCGTCCTTCCAGGTCCACCGAGTGAATTGAAACCTATGGTCTTAAACCAACTTTTACCCAAGTTGATGACAGGGAGAAAGCTGTATTCCCGAGTTCTTCGTTTCTTTGGAATTGGCGAGAGTCAGCTGGTGACGATTTTGGCTGATTTAATTGAGAATCAAACAGATCCGACCTTGGCACCTTATGCCAAGACAGGAGAAGTCACTCTACGTCTGTCAACAAAGGCTAGCAGTCAAGAAGAGGCGAATCAAGCGCTGGATATCTTAGAAAACCAAATCTTGAATCGCCAAACTTTTGAAGGCTTTTCTTTACGAGAACTTTGCTATGGTTATGGGGAAGAGACTAGTTTAGCCAGCATTGTGGTAGAAGAACTGAAAAGGCAAGGGAAAACCATCACGGCTGCAGAGAGTTTGACGGCAGGTCTTTTCCAAGCTAGTCTAGCGGATTTGTCAGGAGCTTCAAGTATATTTAAGGGTGGTTTTGTGACCTATAGCTTGGAGGAAAAATCAAAAATGTTGGATATTCCTGTCAAGGATTTGGAAGAACATGGTGTGGTGTCTGAATTTACAGCTCAGAAGATGGCTGAGCAGGCACGAATCAAGATCCAGTCTGATTTTGGAATTAGTTTGACTGGAGTGGCAGGACCAGATAGCCTAGAAGGATATCCAGCTGGGACAGTCTTCATAGGCTTGGCTCAAGAGCAAGGAACTGAGGTTATCAAGGTGAATATTGGAGGCAGAAGTCGAGCAGATGTACGTCACATTGCGGTTATGCATGCCTTTAACCTAGTTCGCAAGGCTTTATTAAGTGACTAACTTTTGATATAATAGTAGATAGGTCTGAGGATCATTAGAATGTAGGAGAATAGAATGGCGAAAAAACCAAAAAAATTAGAAGAAATTTCAAAAAAATTTGGGGCAGAACGTGAAAAGGCCTTGAATGATGCTCTTAAATTGATTGAGAAAGACTTTGGTAAAGGATCAATCATGCGTTTGGGTGAACGTGCGGAGCAAAAGGTGCAAGTGATGAGCTCAGGTTCTTTAGCTCTTGACATTGCCCTTGGTTCAGGTGGTTATCCTAAGGGACGTATCATCGAAATCTATGGACCAGAGTCATCTGGTAAGACGACGGTTGCCCTTCATGCAGTTGCACAAGCGCAAAAAGAAGGTGGGATTGCAGCCTTTATCGATGCGGAGCATGCCCTTGACCCAGCTTATGCTGCGGCCCTTGGTGTTAACATTGACGAATTGCTCTTGTCACAACCAGACTCAGGAGAGCAAGGTCTTGAAATTGCAGGAAAATTGATTGACTCAGGTGCTGTAGATCTTGTCGTGGTCGACTCAGTTGCGGCCCTTGTACCTCGTGCGGAGATTGATGGAGATATCGGTGATAGCCACGTTGGTTTGCAGGCCCGTATGATGAGTCAGGCCATGCGTAAACTTGGTGCTTCTATCAATAAAACCAAAACAATTGCTATCTTTATCAACCAATTGCGTGAAAAAGTTGGGGTCATGTTTGGAAATCCAGAAACAACACCTGGCGGACGTGCTTTGAAATTCTATGCTTCAGTCCGCTTAGATGTTCGTGGTAACACACAAATTAAGGGAACTGGTGACCAAAAAGAAACCAATGTCGGTAAAGAAACTAAGATTAAGGTTGTAAAAAATAAGGTAGCTCCACCGTTTAAGGAAACCGTAGTTGAAATTATGTACGGAGAAGGAATTTCTAAGACTGGTGAACTCTTGAAGATTGCAAGCGACTTGGATATTATCAAAAAAGCAGGAGCTTGGTATTCTTACAAGGATGAAAAAATCGGTCAGGGTTCTGAGAATTCTAAGAAATATTTGGCAGAGCACCCAGAAATCTTTGATGAAATTGATAAGCAAGTCCGTTCTAAATTTGGCTTGATTGATGGAGAAGAAGCTTCAGAACAAGATACTGAAAACAAAAAAGATGAAGCAGTTCAAGCAGATTCTGTGAATGAAGAAGTGACACTTGACCTAGGCGATGAACTTGAAATCGAAATTGAAGAATAAGCTGTTAAAGTAGTGGAGAAATCCGCTACTTTTTCGATTTTTGATTCAAGATTTCAGATTGCCTATAGTTTGCTGTTTCTTGTGGCTCCACTAGAAAGCTGATGTAATAGCCTTATGAATAAAAAACGAACAGTGGACCTGATACATGGTCCGATTCTTCCTTCTCTCTTGAGTTTTGCCTTCCCAATCTTGCTGTCTAATATCTTTCAGCAACTCTATAACACTGCTGATGTCTTGATTGTTGGACGTTTTCTTGGACAAGACTCCTTGGCAGCGGTAGGGGCGACGACAGCGATTTTTGACCTGATTGTAGGTTTTACTCTTGGTGTTGGAAATGGCATGGGGATTGTCATTGCCCGTTATTATGGAGCTCGGAATTTCACTAAAATCAAGGAAGCAGTAGCATCCACCTGGATTTTAGGGGCTCTTTTGAGTGTTGTAGTGATGCTGCTGGGCTTTCTTGGTTTGTATCCTCTTTTACAGTACCTAGATACCCCTGCTGAAATCCTTCCCCAGTCCTATCAATATATTTCTATGATTGTGACCTGTGTCGGCGTCAGCTTTGCCTATAATCTCTTTGCAGGTTTGTTGCGGTCCATTGGTGACAGTCTAGCCGCCCTTGGATTTCTGATTTTCTCTGCCTTGGTTAATGTGGTTCTCGATCTCTATTTTATTACGCAACTGCAACTGGGAGTTCAATCCGCGGGACTTGCTACCATTATTTCGCAAGGTTTATCAGCGGTTCTCTGCTTTTACTATATTCGTAAGAGTGTGCCAGAACTTTTGCCTCAACGCAAGCATTTCAAATGGGATAAGTCCTTGTACGCCGATCTCTTGGAGCAAGGTTTGGCTATGGGCTTGATGAGTTCGATTGTGTCCATCGGCAGTGTGATTTTACAGTCTTCTGTCAATACCTTTGGCGCAGTGATTATTAGTGCCCAGACGGCGGCTCGACGCATTATGGCCTTCGCCCTTCTTCCTATGACCGCTATTTCTGCTTCGATGACGACCTTTGCTTCTCAGAATCTAGGAGCTAAGCGACCAGATCGCATTGTCCAAGGTCTTCGAATCGGTAGTCGTTTGAGTATGTCCTGGGCAGTTTTTGTTTGTGTCTTCCTCTTTTTTGCCAGTCCAGCCTTGGTTTCCTTCTTGGCTAGTTCGACGGATAGCTATTTGGTAGAAAATGGTAGTCTCTATCTGCAAATCAGTTCAGCCTTTTATCCCATTTTGAGCCTCTTGTTAATTTATCGCAATTGCTTGCAGGGCTTGGGGCAAAAAGTCCTTCCGCTGGTTTCTAGCTTTATCGAACTAGTCGGGAAAATCGCTTTTGTGGTCTTGATTATCCCTTGGGCAGGCTATAAGGGAGTTATCCTTTGCGAACCCCTCATCTGGGTTGCCATGACCATTCAACTGTACTTTTCGCTTTTCCGTCATCCTTTAATAAAAGAAGGTAAGGTCATCTTGGCAACAAAAGTGTCATCCTAGCTCGATTTGCTAAATAAAATCCATTTCCTCTAGTGAAAATCGAAAAACTTGTGCTGTCATCTTTAGTTTGGTCTTGAAAATAGTTTAACAGACTTTTGACTTCTTTTATATGATATAATAAAGTATAGTATTTATGAAAAGGACATATAGAGACTGTAAAAATATACTTTTGAAAAGCTTTTTAGTTTGGGGTGTTTTTGTAGATAGAATGCAGACCTTATCAGTCCTATTTACAGTGTCAAAATAGTGCGTTTTGAAGTTCTATCTACAAGCCTAATCGTGACTAGGATTGTATTCTTTATGAGGTATAAATAAAGGAGTTTCTAGCTCTGGATTGTAAAAAATGAGTTGTCTTAATCGATAAGGAGTAGAATATGGAAATTGATGTGAGTAAATTAAGAACAGATTTGCCTCAAGTTGGCGTGCAACCATATAGGCAAGTCCATGCCCATTCCACAGGCAACCGTAACTCAACGGTTCAAAATGAGGCTGACTACCATTACAGAAAAGATCCTGAATTGGGCTTCTTTTCTCACGTAGTTGGTAATGGTCGTGTTATGCAGGTAGGACCTGTTGATAATGGTGCCTGGGACGTTGGGGGTGGTTGGAATGCAGAAGGTTATGCACAAGTTGAACTGATTGAAAGCCATGAATCAAAAGAAGAGTTTCTGATTGACTATCGTCTCTATATCGAACTCTTGCGTAATCTAGCAGACGAGGCTGGGATACCTAAAACACTTGATACAGACGACTTGGCAGGTATCAAGACACACGAATATTGTACCAATAACCAACCTGACAACAACTCAGATCACATTGACCCCTATCCTTATCTTGCCAAATGGGGTATTAGCCGTGAGCAGTTTAAGCAGGATATTGAAAACGGCTTGACGATTGAAGCAGGATGGCAACAGAACGATACTGGCACCTGGTATGTACACTCAGACGGTTCTTATCCAAAAGATAAGTTTGAGAAAGTCAATGGTACCTGGTATTACTTTGACGGTTCAGGCTATATGCTTGCAGACCGCTGGAAGAAGCACATAGACGGGAACTGGTACTGGTTTGACCAGTCAGGCGAAATGGCTACAGGCTGGAAGAAAATCGCTGAGAAGTGGTACTATTTCGATAGAGAAGGTGCTATGAAAACAGGCTGGATCAAATACAAGGAGACTTGGTACTATCTTGATAGTCAAAATGGGGACATGGTTTCTAATGCCTTTGTCAAATCAAATGATGGCTGGTATTACCTTAAAGAAGATGGCACGATAGCAGACAGACCAGAATTTACAGTCGAGCCTGAAGGCTTGATAACAGTAAAATAATAATGGAATATCTTTCAAATCAGAACATCGCATATTATTAGATCTTGAAAAAGCTTAATAGTATGCGTTTTCTTGTGGAGATATTTCCTTCAATTTTTGCTACTATATTAAATAAAAATCAAAAAGCAAACTATAAAGTTATGTTCAAATAAAGTCTAATACTCTGCGGAAATCAAAGTGCAAACCACGTCAGCTTCCANNACTTCGTCAGTCTTATCTACAACTTCAAAACTGTGTTTTTAGCAGCCTGCGGCTAGTTTCCTAGTTTGCTCTTTGATTTTCATTGAGTATAAATTTGACAATGTAAACCGAGTCGGATAGCTTTAAGTACTGTTTTGAGGTTGAAGATATGATTTTTGATAGGAACTCATCAAATAGGTTTAATATCATCACTTTTGGATGTTTAAGCAGCACCAATAAATTGCTTTCTTGTTTTGTCATAATTTTTTTATTTAAAAAATTGACTTTATGACAAGGGTGTGCTATTCTTTTTATGAGAGGTGTATGAATATGATAAATGTATGTGATGTTGGAAAAAGAATAAAAGAACTTAGAATATCTTCAAATCTTACTCAAGATAAGATTGCTGAATATTTGTCTTTGAATCAAAGCATGATTGCCAAAATGGAAAAAGGTGAAAGGAATATCACGTCGGATGTTATTGAGAAACTATCTGCCCTGTTTTGCTGTACGGTTGAATATCTTTTGTTTGGCGAACAAGCTGAACAACAGTGTGTCATATCGTTTAGAAAAAATAAAATAGTAGACCAAGATCTTAAAGTTTTAGCGAAAATCAATAAAATTGTATTGAATCAATTTGAGATAGATCAGCTATTGGAGACAAAATAAATGATTGATAAAATGGATTTAAGTAATAAAGCTTCAAATCTTAGAAAAAAGTTGGGAGCTGATGGTGAAGCGCCGATAGATATTTTTAAATTGGTACAAAAGATAGAAAATTTGACGCTGGTATTTTATGGACTCGGAAAGAATATTAGCGGAGTCTGTTATAAAGGAACTCAGTCAAGTCTCATTGTAATCAATTCAGACATGTCATTAGGAAGACAAAGATTTTCTTTAGCACATGAACTGTATCATCTTTATTATGATGAGGTGAAGAAGAGTTCAGTCAGTCTTATCTTGATTGGTGAAGGAGATGAAACTGAAAGAAAAGCGGATCAGTTTGCTTCATATTTTTTAATTTCCCCATCTTCACTGTATAGGATGGTTGAGGAAATCAGAGAAAATGCCAATAGAACTCATCTTGAAGTAGAAGATATTATAAAATTGGGTCAGTTTTATGGTATCAGTCATAAGGCTATGTTATATAGATTGCGGAATGATGGATACCTTGATGCAGAAGAAATTAAAAATATGGATATTAGTGTTATAGAGACAGCTTCAAGATTAGGCTATGATACAAGTTTATATCGTCCTTTGTCAGAAAGTAAAAAGGAAATGGTATTAGGACACTATATTAAATCGACTGAACAACTTTTAGAAAATAACAGAATTTCGCAAGGGAAGTATGAGGAACTGCTACTAGATGCTTTCAGATATGATATTGTATATGGGCTAGATGAAGAGGGGGAGTTGTCGTTTGACTAGTCGTGTATTTATTGATACAGATTGTATTTTAGCATTTTTATGGGTTGGCACTGAACATCTTTTAGAAAAGCTCTATTCGGGTAAAATTGTTATTCCACAAGAGGTGTATGATGAAATCAATATACCTACAATCCCCCATTTAAAATCTAGGATAGACCAGTTAGTAGCTAAGGGTTCAGCTGAGATTGTGAGCATAAACATTGGAACTGAAGAATACGCATTATATAGAGATTTAACAAGAAATCATGATAGTAACAAGATTATTGGTAAGGGAGAAGCGACTTCTATTTTCTTAGCGAAAAAGCATAATGGGATATTAGGAAGTAATAACCTAAGAGATGTTAAACCATATGTAGAAGAATTTTCTTTAGAACATATGACAACAGGAGATATACTGATTGAAGCGTTTAAAGCGTAATTTATTACTGAACAAGAGGGCAATCATATCTGGAATAATATGCTTAAAAAGAGAAGGAAAATTGGTGCAAATTCATTTTCAAACTATCTTCGTGGAAGTGTTCATCAAAATAGACAAAAATAAATTTGGATAAATCGAACTCACTATTCAGTAGGCATATGAGCACTTCGAAAAAGAAAAGTGTCAAATTGAGCCTATAAGAGTAGAAATGACCTGCATAGTGGATGAGAGAAAAGTTGTCCTTGAAGTTTCCCTGAACGATCAGTCGCATGTCAAACGATATGTAGGGTAATGTGAGAAGGGATAGCGAGTAGTTTTTGGTTATTTTGTCAAAAAACTTGTATTTTATCATACTGAATGATAAAATACAAGAAAAATAGTAGAATAAAGGAAAGCTTTTCTAAAATGTGTATCTCCCCATAGGATTCGTTCTTGTGGGATTTTTTTCGTTAAAGAAAGCGATAAATATTGACTTTTTTAAAGAAAGATGTCATAATTAAGTTGGAAAAAACGTAAAAGTATCACTTTTCTCGTTATCCCGACTCCCAAAACGTCGTTAAACCGCTCGGCAATCCATGGAGACATGGACACATAGTAGTAAGCACGCTATGTGGCTTGGCAGAGCTAAAAACTGTTCCCTTGCGATAAGCCTAATAAGCACAACATAGGGAGTTAGAGAAGCCGACTCTAATCATCCACTTTGGGCAGTAGTGAGAACTGCCCCGTGCTTTTTTTATTTTGAGAAAATATGGAGTTTGTCGTTGAAATTACTTGATTGTATTTTAGATTATCAAGAGAAATTCGATGGAAAAACATGTCAAGTATCAACGAATTATAAGCATTTAGAGACTTTCGAAGTAGATTTTTGCTTGACTGATTTACATCATTTATTTGGCTTACACAAAATCACACGAGATTTTGCTAGTCATACGATACCTGCTATTCAAGCTGGTGTTTTTATTTTAGAAGATTTTAGAAATCATCCTATGTACAATGATGTAATCGAAAGGATATCTTTATATGAGTTTATCGGTGATATTTTCTATTCTAAAATAACAAGTTGTTGCATCGTAGCTAAGGATTTATCTAAAAATACTATGAAATTGGACGTCATATTTTTTGAGAATAGAAATAAAAGATCCGCAGTTTTAGGTTTACGAAGAGACAAAAGCGGAGTATTTAAACCAGTTACTCTACATTTTACAAGCGCTAAGAAATATGCTAAAGTTCGTAAAACAGATGTGAAAGAAATTAAATGGTTATAAAAAAAACTTTTCGCAGGCTTCGGCTTGCGTTTTTTTTGTTTGATAAAATTAAAAAATGTGCAAAAATAAGTAGAATTGAAAACAGGAAAAAACACCTCCTTTCGATTCGCCAAGCCTCTTCGCAAGGCAATGAGGGGGCGGAGAGACGCGCTCGTCAACAGAAGTATCTCATTGGAAATGTTGCTCACTTTTTTAGTGAGCTTTTTATTTAAGGAATAGGAATGAAAAATAAGAAGTTAAAATTATACTCAATGAAAATCTCTTCAAACCCGTCAGCGTCGCCTTGTCGTAGGTATCTTACTGACCAAGCTAGTGATGGACTTAAATAGGTGGTTTGGAGCGTCCTATCGGCTAGGAAATGCTGATCATAGTCCTTTTCTGAGGATAGGGTGTAACACTCAACTGTTGACCTAATTGATAGGAAGGGAATTACTATAAAACACTCAGGCTTCTATCATATATTTTGAAACGATTGTGTAATCAAAATGTAACAATATTTTAATATTTATCACAGAGGATGCCGTGCATATATAAATGCAGTATAATTCTTGTATCTTTGTTAAAAAACAGGCTGTATCAAAAGGTTTTATATATATATATTGTCGCTTTTTCCTTGCCTTTCCTGACTCTATCTTGTCAGCGAGGAGGTTGACTTGTATGTCAGAAGTGTTACTATATGATTGATATATTATCGACTGTCGGCTTTTTGCGCGCTTTCTAAGCTCGGGGAAGCTCTCAGATGAGGAAAGGATTCACTTATGTTCAAGAAAAAGAATGATGGCAATGGAGAGAAAATTTTCCGTTATTCCATTCGTAAATACCATTTTGGGGCTGCTAGTGTTGCGGTTGCGGCATTGATGTTTTTCGCAAATGGGGTGCAAGCGCAGGCACCTGCAGTATCTTCGGCAACAGCCAGTGATGTAGTTGCTGAATCTGCTGGAACACCAGATAAGGATAAGCAGGAGTCAGATGGGGAAGAGCCAGAGAAGGTCTCTCAGACTGAACCGTCGGCTGAGCTCCAGTCTACAGGGGAGTCAAACTCTCCAGAGACTAAAATCGAGGACGCTAGTAAGGGGCAGGAAACAGCTGACCTTGCTCCTACCAAACCAGAGGCAAAACCAGCTGCTCAAGAAACTTCTCAATCAGAGAGAGAAAAAGAGCAAGACCAGCCCACATCTGTCACTAAAACGACAGAAGCTAAATCACTCCAAGGCAATCTGCAAGCTTTGTTGGAAAAACTAACTCTTAGCTCCATGAAAGCGCTCCACGATGAAGTGGAGTCGCGTCTAGCAGCAGCTAAGGCAGTTTTGGACGATCCAAAAGCGACGCAAGCGCAGGTTGATGAGCAAGTAAGAGCTATGGAAGAACTGACGAGCCGTGTCAATCAAGCCTTGGAGCCATCGCTACCAAAATTGACAGACTTGGGTGAAGCAAGTTCGACAAATAATAAGCTTAGCGCTCCAGATGGGGCTGTGACTGAGCAAGCAAGTAGTGGGAAGCGTCGTAAAAGAGGTGGGCCAATCGATCTTGAACCAGCTGCAAACCAAGTTAGTCCAACTGATGCAGGAAAGGAAGCAGCACCTGAAGCCAACTCTCAATCTACTCCACGAGAACTCCCAACCTACACCAATACGACAGAAGGTGAGAACGGCGCCTATGGACTAAAAAAGGAATTGGAGGATATCACCAAGGAACTTCGACGGTACGGAGCGTCGGAAGATAAAATCCAAGCAGCAAAAGCAGCAGCTGATAAGTTTAATGAAGCCTTTTCTAAGGGTGATACCATCAGCCAAGAAGATTTTGCAGCTGCCCTAGTCGACCTGAAAAAATCCCGAGACCTCATCGAAGGAGTGCTGGAAGAAAAATATGGAGAAGAGACTACAGGTGGAGGAGTAACCCCGCAACCACGTGATGGTGGCTACTCTGACTTTCGTAATGCTAACTATAGTGGAAGATCTGCAAGGGCGGCAAGAGCTGGCGAAAACTACTCTGAGGAATTTAAAAACGCAAAAGAAAGTTACTTTGAGAAATCAGGCAACAAGGGAAATTCTCCGTATGGTAGGTATACTTATGTCTATTATTCTGATAGAACACCTCGAAATAATGCAACACGACCAGTATCAGAGGCTGAAAATTATATCAAATATACAGTAACATCAACGAGCGATGGATTTCGTTGGCAATTAGAACTTAATAATGGATATAGGACGTTACCAGGTCATTCACAGGTGTGGTTTACTGTACCATCTGGACAAGAGTTCAAACATGGTACAGATGGGATTTCTATCTCTAACCAGGGTGGTGGTACTACAGCATATTCTCCAAATACTAGTGACATTTTATCATTGTTAAAAGTTAGTCAAGCACAATTTGGTAGACAAAAAGAAGGTACTCCACAACATGTTGGAGCTACTAATCGTTTTGGAATTCGTCCACTGCCGGCAGATAATTTGACACAGTTAGCTACTCAAGGACCTAGAGGGACAAATCCCTATCGCAGAGATTATCAGAGCCAAGAGGAACGTAGTAGTGCGGATGAGAAATTTAGAATCATAAATTCTAGTACAGGACGTTTATTTTACTTTGAACTTCCCAATTCTAATCGAAAATATAAGATTACCTTTGAAACAAGAGGGAATAATGATATTAAAAAATTAGTTTATGCAGCTGGCATGAGATTTTTAGATGGTAATGAGTTGCTCCTTGCAAATCAGTGGCATGCCAGAACACGTACTGAAGCAGAAGAAGATGCTAAAGAGTTGAACGATG
>NZ_VMLH01000083.1:0-18874 GCF_013276595.1 Streptococcus sp. 10824 | reverse complement strand
ATTTTCATTGAGTATAAGTGACCGTTTAGGAACAGATTTAGTCTTTCTAGGGACAGTAGAAATCTGAGGACAAATAAGGGATATAATGGAGTCAGAAAAAATCAATCTCCAAAAAGGAGAAAAGAAAGGATTTTTATGATGAAAAAATATCTTTATTCTAGTTTGTTAGTTCTTGCAGGAGGCGTTCTCCTAGCAAATACTACGGTAGCCTATGCTGATTCCCCATCAGCAAGTGAGAAAGAAGCGATTGCTCAATTAGTTAATCAAGGCAAGATAAAAGCTGAAGAAGCTGATCAAGTAAAATTGATTGGTTTTGAAGATAAAGAAACCCAAGCAGAGGGAAATCAAGAGAAGAAAGCTTTCAATCAATATCGTGATCCGAAAGGAACATGGATGCAAACCAATGGTAAATGGTGGTTTAAATACGGTTCAGGTGGGTATGCTAAAAATTGGGAACAATTAGATGGCAAGTGGTACTATTTTGATGACCAAGGATGGATGAAAGAAAATACTTGGATTCAACCTGATGGTAATTATTACTACTTATCTGCTAGTGGTGCTATGGTCACTGGTTATCAACGTGTGAATGGTACACCATACTTCTTTAGAGCCAGTGGTGTATGGGTAGAAAATCGTGGACAGGCACTTGGTGAATACGCAGAGACATTTGTAGGAAAAATCCCATATGTTTGGGGTGGGGCAGATTTGAATAGTGGCGTAGATTGCTCAGGATTTACGATGGCTATTCATGCTAAGTTTGATATTAGTATTCCTAGAGTAACCTATGGTCAAGCGACAGGAGGAAGCTATGTAAGTAATGGCTCACAACTTCCTGGAGATTTAATATTGTACAATGGCGACCAAGGTTCAAATCAACATGTGGGTATTTATGTTGGTGGTGGCAAGGTAGTTCATGCTCCAGATAGAGGTCAAGATGTTTCTTATATGAATCAATATGGAATGGAACAAAATACAATTCGTAGATATTGGTAATATTGTCTAATTTTTCACAATATTATTGACTTTGACAATGAAAAGTATTAGAATATAGCTAAATAAAGAGGGAAAACCCTCTTATAGCTATTCAATAAAGGAGGAAATGGCTATGAAAAAATCTAAATTACTTACTCTTGGTTTGCTTGCAGGTGCTGGTCTGCTTTTGTCTATCAACCAAGCACAGGCTGCAGATACTTGGGTTAAAAATGGTGCTGACTGGAATCTTTCTCAAGATGGCAGCCTAGCTAAGGATAAATGGGTACAAAATGCTGGGTCATGGTATCACTTCGATAGCGCTGGTAAAATGCAGACAGGCTGGCTCAAAGACGGTGATACATGGTATTCTCTAGCAGATAGTGGTGCTATGCGCACTGGCTGGTACAAGGAAGGCAACACATGGTACTCACTAGCTAATAGTGGTGCCATGCGTACAGGTTGGTACAAAGAAGGGTCTACATGGTACTATCTTCATTTTAGTGGTTCTATGATGACAGGTTGGGTGTTCATAGATGGTAAATGGTCTTACTTTGAAAAATCAGGTGCTATGGTTGCAGATAGAGCTGTTCCAGCCAGTGATGGGGAAAGTTATGTCATTGGTAAGGATGGCTATCTAGCAAATAGAAAAGATGCTGGATACAGTATTCATGATATTGTCAAACTTGGAGATGGGCAAGAATATTTGCTAAATGCTAAAGGTGACGATGTTATTATTGAAAAAAATGCTTGGTATATCAGACCAGAGTTCAAGAAGTTTTCTAATAAATATGGAGATGAGGTTGCAAATACTACCTTAGCTTTAGTGGATAATAAAGAAGAAGGACAAGAAATTGATCCTAAGGCAGTTGTACAGAACTTCCAAAACTTACCAAATCGCTACTACTTTGATGAAAATGGACATCGTGTGATTAATATCCCAGCAATGACAACCTATTCAGATATTAAAAAAGTTGGCAATGATGTCTATTTAGAAAATCCAGGTGCACGACTTCGTCTTGGAGCTACCCACTTTACAATCAATAACAATAAACTATACTATTTAGAAAATGAGCAAGGTAAGCTCAAAACAGGTTACTTTGTATTGATTGATGATGGTATGGCTACAACCCACTATCACATCCTAGCCTATGCGGATCAATCTGGTGAAATTCTTAAGATGAAACGCTTGCCATCAGGAGTTTCAGATTATCTGGATAAAGAAATCGATGGTTTATATGGTGAAAAAATTAAAATTGAATCTCCACACTCAAACGAATATTATAAAGTGGTTGTGGTTAAATAAAAATAACATCTTCACAACTAATCGTTAACGCTCTAACCAATATACCATTTTCAAGAGGCTTTAGATTTCTTGTATTTTAAAAGAAAACTAAAGCCTTTTGTAGATGGAGCAGGGGATAGAGTTGTCTATAAAATAATGAAAAGGAGTCTGTCATGGAAATGAAAAATATATTTGTAGAATTGAAACAATTTGAAGAATTAACTCCAGAGGCTTTGGAGAAAGTGAATGGTGGAGGGATTTTTGAAGATGCCGTAAAATGGTGCGATAAGTTATTTAGTACGGGTAGACACTTTGCTTAAATTCACAGTATTCGTTAGAGATTAGATTTATTTATGATTATTTTAGAATTCTTAGTTTCTGTGCTATATATACTGTTGGTAGTCGTTTCAACCATGGTTCCTACTATTTATTTGGGTGCTCAAATTTCCCCAGAATTTTATAAAAAACGTTATTGGGTCCTTGTATTTTTAATTAGTTTATCTGCTCGCCAAACATTTGGAGAATTATTTCATATAGGAATCATTCTCTTCTTTTACTGTATTTTTTTACTAGTATTGCACAAGGGAAAAGGGGAAGCTTTTTTTCTTTCTCTGTATCTTTTTCTCTTCTTTCAAAGTATTCGTTATTTATTTTTGACAATTTGGATTCGTGTATTATCTGGTGAGCCTTGTTGTTTTGTAGATTCGTTTTCCACTTTATATAGATCTGTATTTGATTTATTATCAATATTTCTATGTTCTACAATTATGAAACGTTGTTCTTTGGATTTGGATTTATTCTTTTCAGATGCTTTCAAAACCCACTATTATAAGAGTTTTTTCATTATCCTACCTCTGACTGGATTTAGGATATTCTCTTCGTTTATGACCAATAGAAATAGTTCGTTCTACGTTCGTTTTGATACGACCATTTCTCTCCTGATTTTCATTCTCTTTTTCTCTTGGCTCTTTTACATCAAGCATTTGGAGCAGGTTTATCGTGATGAGCAGACCATTCAGAGACAGGAAGATGAAAATCGTTCCTTGCAAGGAATGGTGGATAAGTTGGGACATCTCTATGATGAGGTTCGAGGTTTCCGTCATGATTTTGCGGGAATTGTCGCCAGCATGGAGCCTGCCATAGCAAATCAAGACATGGCTGAGGTATCTACCATTTATCAAGATGTCTTTCTAAAGACTAATGAAAAGCTGAGGAAGGCGGATTACACGGCCTTTAATCTTCACAATATCCATGATATAGCTATTCGCAATACCTTGGCAAAAGCCATGATTGTGGCAGATAAGCAGGGAATTCATTTTAGTTTGGAGACGGTGGGGGTTGTCGAAGAGCTGGCATTGCCTATGTTGGAGGCTATCCGTATCCTCTCTATCCTCACGACAAATGCTTTAGAAGCAGCCAGTGAGGCTGAAAATCCGCAGATTCGGGTTGCTTTATTGGCAGGTGATAGGAGTGTCCGTTTTATCATTGAAAACACTCGTAAGAAAGAAGAACTGAATCCCAGTATTCTCAGTCAAAAGGGTTACTCTACCAAGGATAACCACAGTGGACTGGGCTTGGCAACCTTGGAGGACATGGTTTTTCATTATGATTTAAACTTAGATACCCAGCTAGGAGAGACGACTTTTAGACAAGATTTAGAATTGCCATTTAAGGATGAGAAACGAGGGGGAGAGGAATGAGAATTTTAGTTTTGGAAGACGATAGAGTCCAGCAAGGACGGATAGAGCAGACTTTACTAGATATCGGTCGCTCTCGCAATTTAAGATTGGAAATTGATATTGCCAAAAACTATGGGGATGTTGAAAAGTATTCTCAGTATTTTGACCATTACCAGCTCTATTTATTAGATTTAGAGATTGATGGAGAGCGTGAACGGGGCTTTCAGGTTGCTCAACAGGTTCGGGAGCGGGATCCTTTTACAAGCATTGTCTTTGTGTCCACGCACTCGGAGGCCTTACCTCTAGCTTTTCGCTACCACTTGTCTGCCTTGGATTTTATTTCCAAGGATCAGCCAGAGGCGGACTACTGTCATCAGCTGGAGCGCTGTCTGGACTATGTACTGGCAGTAGATAAGAGGGAAAATATGCGTCTCTTTACCTATAGTTTTGAGGGAAGAAGGGGCTTCACTCTGCCCTACCATGAAATTTTAGCCTTTGAAACTTCAGTGGAATCCCATCGTATCAAGGTCTATTATGCCAATCATTCTATCAAGACCATTTATGGCAGTCTCAAGGATATCGCTGCCAAGGCTGAAAAAGATTACTTTGTCTATGCCAATCGCAATACGTTAGTCAGTTTACAGGCTATTGAAGAGATGACTGCCACAGAAGTGACCTTGTTAGAAGGCTTGCATTTCCCCGTATCACGAACAGCCAGAAGAACCCTTAAAAAATATCTTAATGTCTAATATCTGTTAGATTTGAATGAGTTTATCAATAAGAATATCGGAAAATTTTCTGATATTCTTATTTTTTGACTTCTTTTTCGAATAGATAAGTAAGAGGAAAAAGAAAGGAGCTTGCTTCATGTATCTACCAATTTTTTATCCGTGGTTTACTAAATTATTTTTCAAATAAAATTTGATTTAGTTGTTTATTTTCGAATTGTTTTTCGAATAGATAAGTAAGAGGAAAAAGAAAGGAGTTTGCTTTATGTATCTACCAATTTTCTATTCATGGTTCATTAAATTATTTTTTAAATAAAATTTAATTTAGTTGTACATTTTTGAAATTTTTTTCGAATAGATAAGTGAGAAGAAAAAGAAAGGAATAAAATAATGAAAGAACATTATTACGGATTTGTTGAGCTAACTTCGGAAGAATTGACCGATATTCAAGGTGGAGAAAATTGGACGAAGACCCTTGTAGATTGGTACATTGGATTTCGTAGAGGTTTTGGTTTTTAGGAGGATAAGAGATGAATGAAATGAATGATAAGTATACTATTGAAGTATTAAAGGAAAGTGACTTAGCCTTGCTGGTGGGTGGTAGTGAGGCAAGTTACCAACATGGTTTAATGGTGGGGTTCATTTTACGTCGTGCGTTATTTGGATTCTAAGATAATATTTAGAGAGTGAAGCTTACCTACAACAATGAACAGAATATATGAAAAAGGAAATACAAATAACTACCTTTTTCAATTGTTAAGAATCAAAAAAGGAGAATAAGATGGAACAAATTAAAAATATGGAAAATAATTTTCATGTAATGAGTCATGAGGAATTGGCCGATGTAGAAGGAGGCTTGCTATTTGGTCTGGTAGTAGTTGGAGGAGTCGCAATTGCAGGAACATTTTTATTGGGTGCGGTAGATGGTGCTTCAGGAGCACATGCTAAGCGTCGTGGACGTTAACAGGGAAGGAAGAGCGCTGATGGAACGCATAATAGAAAGTTGGATTACTAGGGTAGAGAATTTTTACAGTTTGCAGTCAATTCCTGTGAAAGTATTCATTTTCATAGTTGGAGTAGTTGGGATTTATGCTTTAGGGACATTACTTTTAGGACCGGTTTATTGGGCGGGGCAGAAGTTTGGCGAAACAATTTACAATTATTTGTTTCAATAAAAAATTATAGATAAAGAGGAACAGACATAATGAATATGATAAAAATTGAAGAAAAATTTACAAGTCTTACAGAAAAAGATTTGGCAACAGTAGAGGGTGGTCGAGTGTCATGGAGAGGTAATATTAACATCGATGTCCACAAAGTGATTGATAGTACGGGAAGATTTTTCGGTGGTATCTATAATGCTGGTAGATCATTTGGGCGAAATGTTTACAATGCATTTTATTAATATAGTTTATTAAAATGAATATCATATATTATATTTTTGAATTCGTTTTCGAATAGATAAATAAGAGGAATACAGGGAATGATTATTTCAGTAATTCAAGATTTGGATGAAACAATTTAATAAACACTGCTATACCAAACTTGTCAAGTTTGCAACAAGACAAGCATTAAAATAAAAAAGGAGGCATTCGTTATGAATACAAAAACGATGTCACAATTTGAAATTATGGATACTGAGATACTTGCTTGCCTTGAAGGTGGCGGATGCAATTGGGGAGATTTTGCCAAAGCAGGTGTTGGAGGAGGAGCAGCACGAGGTCTTCAGCTAGGAATTAAAACAGGAACATGGCAAGGTGCAGCAACTGGTGCTGCGGGAGGAGCTATATTTGGAGGTGTGGCCTATGCAGCGACATGTTGGTGGTAATTATGGATTTTAAAAGTTTTATTATTGGTTTAGTAGTTGGTATATTTGGTCCCTATATGGATGATCTAATTAGAAAAAAATTTTTAAAGTCTTCGGAGAAGAAAACAGAAAAATTTGTCAAAAAATAATCAAAACGATAAATGATGAATCTGATTCAAAATTATCTTGCACATGTAAAGAGGACCATCTCTCCTCTTATCAGGTAAATAGGAATCTTGCAGTAGCGAATCAAAAAAGGAGTAACTATGAATCGTAATTTAGAACGGTGTTATCTATTCTGACTATGAATAGATCATACCAGAGGTGGCTTATAAATAGCGGGGACATTAGAAATTGAAGTAACTTTAAATAGGATGTCGTAAAGGTTACTATCAATGATTTATTTGTCCCAAGCTTGCCTAGGGTGTCAGAAAAAAATCATTTTCCTTTCAATAGCATATTTTTAGTAGGTAGGACGTTTGTTCTGCCTATTTTTTATCCAAAAAGTGCAGTTGAGGTGTTTATTTATATCGTTTGGAGTTTATTTGGAGTTTTACATGTATTTTTGATAAAAAATAGGCATAGAAATTAGGAAAGTTGAAGAAAAGGAATGAAGAAGGTCTTAGTTTGTGATTTTTTACATACTTTTAAGTCTTGATGAAGTAGTTTGAACTAATATATAATTGCTAGAAATTGAATACACTACTCCTTGAGGGCATTTTGCCCTCTTTTATATTTTACAATAAGTGTAAAAAGGAGAGTTTTTATGCGTTACGGTTATGTTCGAGTATCTACAAAAGAACAAAATATTGATAGGCAATTTTCAGCATTGGTAGAAAACAAATTATCAAAAGAGAATATTTTTATTGATTACGTTTCAGGAAAAGATTTTGACAGAATGGAATATCAAAAATTATTAACTACCTTGAAAGAAAATGATGAATTGGTTATTAAATCAATTGATAGGTTGGGAAGAAACTATGATGAAATTTTAGAACAATGGCAAGCAATTACTAAGAAAAAGAAAGTAAATATAACTGTTTTAGATTTCCCCTTATTAAATACAAAGAATAGCAATGATAATATCACAGGAAAACTAATCTCCGATATCGTTTTACAAGTCCTATCTTATGTGGCACAGTTTGAAAGAGAACAAATCAAACAAAGACAAATGGAAGGAATACGGGAAGCACAGAAAAAAGGGAAGAAATTCGGCAGACCAAAATTGGTTGTTCCGAATAATCTCCCTGATGTGATAGCTCAATATAAGAAAAAAGAAATAACCTTACGAGAAGGTGCAGACATCTTAGGAGTATCAAAAAGCACCTTTCACAATTGGATAAAAAATTCATAGTTCTTGTCAAAAAACCTAGGATTTTTTGGACAGAAAATACAGTCTATTTTAGAAGCGTTTTCGTTAGAAAAAAGGTTCTAAAATCCAGCATTTTGACCAATTATTATTACACTTCCATTTTATCAAGTTTGTCCAAAAAAGTCTAGATTTTAGGACAAACTGATTATTTTACAATAAATAAAAATAGGGGGACACGAAATGGACACCAAAGCTAAAAAGTTCACACTTGCAACGATTTCAGCTCTATCACTTCTTGGGGTAGGAATTGTTACATCACAATCAGTAGTTGCTAATGATAGGCTGGTTTCCACTCAAGCAATCAAAGGTCAATCCTACAATATCTTAAACTCTGAGGTCACTAGTACTTCTTCTGGTACTACTCTAGTTGGGATTGAAGGGACTTTCTTAACGCCAGATAAACAGGCTATCTTAGATCGTATCAATGCTATTCGAAAAGAGGCAGCAGATGAAGGTCTAGTTACTAGCTATGTTCCGATCAAATGGTCAACTGAACTAGAAAAAACAGCCTTCGTTCGGGCAGCAGAAGCTTCTGTAACTAGGCATCATAAACGTTTATCTAATAAAGATATTTGGAGTGCCTGGCCTTCAGGGAATTTTTCACTAGCCGAAAACTTAGCTTGGAACTATGATGGATTTATGACAGCTATTAATCAATGGTATGACGAAAAAGCAGATTACGTCAAATCTCGTAGTGGGGCAAGTGTATCTGGTCAAACTGGACACTACGAATCCTTAATCAATTCAGAATTGACCTATATGGGTTTGGCAGCCTTTGAAAACCCTGTCACTCAAAATGGATGGATTACCGTTGCACAAAGTTTCGGAACATCATCTGGTGGCTCTGAAGAATTAGCTGGTGGTTATGGAAAGGCCATTCAATATACAGAAGCAAATTCTTCTCAGATTCAAACATTTGCGACTAAGGCGAATCTTTTTGACAAAGACTTGAAGGCAATCGGAACTCATACCAGTAAGAAAACAAAACAAGGTAAGTCTAACGGGACTAATAAACCAGGTTTCTTTTTTCAAATGCAAGATATTGGTAGGGGTATGGGTTTTTGGCGACAATCTGGTTCTCGTTGGTGGTTTATGCAACTTGATGGGTCTTACCCTTACAATCAGTGGGCAAAATTAGATAATATCTGGTATCACTTCGATAGTTCAGGTTGGATGCAAACTGGCTGGATAAAAGACAACGGCACGTGGTACTATCTCGACGGTTCAGGTGCTATGAAGACTGGTTGGTTCAAGGATAACGGTAGTTGGTATTATCTTGATAGCTCAGGTGCTATGAAAACAGGCTGGATGAAGGTATCTGGGAAATGGTACTATGCCTATAGCTCTGGTGCCCTAGCAATCAATACGACTACACCAGACGGCTATCGCGTCAATTACAATGGAGAATGGGTATAGGATAAGATTATAAAAAATAGATAAAAAGAAAAGGAATACAAAAATTATGAAAAAAATCGTTTTAACGACTACAGCAGTTTTATCACTCCTAGCAACAGGAGCTACAATTTCAAGTGTCAATGCAGCAAGTGGCGTCCCGATGGTCAAGTTCTGGTCTCCTGCAGCTAATGCTTATGTTGAAGAACCTGCTCCTGGGTATCGTGATACAGATTTAGTCGCAACAGATGTGACGCTTGTAGAAAAAAGAAAAGCACAACTTGGAGCATTTTCTGATGGTGAATTTACAACGGTTGATTGGGTAGATAATGCTTATAGACAAGAATTCTCTAAGCAATTTGCAAGTTTTGAATCCAACGGCATTGCTACATTCAACGGTAAAACAATTGTCTTTAAAGCAACAGACTATGGTATCTATACCATGAAGTTTGAATTAAATGGTACTCTCTATAAGTTAACTGCTGATGTCAGAGAAAATCTAGGAAAAGGAGGTCCTTTTTACACTTATGTAACCAAACTAGAAGTCTTATCAAATAATCAAGCAAATACTATCTCGAATACGAGTACTGAAAAACAAATAGAAGCAACAATTACAAAGGTTGAAATTCATCATTTTGGATTTAATTTTGAAGGTGTACTCTCAGAGCCACTACAACACGGAGGAGATAATGCAGCTAGAGGAAATGTTACTCTAATTGATAAGGCTACCGGAAAGATTGTGTACCAACATAATAATGATGTCATCTTTAGTGGTCTAACTAATGACGTCAACGACCAATTTCTTTTGCCTTTAATTTATAGTAATAAATTTAAAGGGGATGTTTTCGATATCAGACAGTTTCCTGCCGGAACATACATCTTGGAGATGTCTGGAGAAGCTGGCTCTCCGCACGATCACTCAGTTGATAATAGAAAACGTGTCTTTAAAGTTAGAAAAGAGGTGACTATCGGAAATCCTTCAACAAATTCAAATACTAACACCACAACTCAATCAGGTTCGAATTCATCTAGCTCGTCAACTTCTACAAGTTCGTCATCTGGAAACTATTCTAACACGGATACAACCATGACGACCCATCAGTCTAAATCTACTTGGATGTATTCGAATGGTCGCTGGTGGTATAAACACGAAGATGGCACTTATACAACTAATGACTGGGAAAAAATCAATGGTGTTTGGTATCGTTTTGATAACTCTGGTTGGATGCAAACTGGCTGGGTAAAAGACAACGGCACGTGGTACTATCTCGACGGCTCAGGTGCGATGAAGACAGGTTGGGTCAAAGATAACGGTAGCTGGTACTACCTTCAAGATTCAGGAGCTATGAAAACAGGCTGGATGAAAGTATCTGGCAAATGGTACTATGCCTATAGCTCTGGTGCACTCGCAATCAATACAACTACACCTGACGGTTATCGTGTCAGTTACAACGGTGAGTGGGTATAAAAACAATTTCAAATTGTAAGATTAAACATATGAAAAAATTATTTCTATTCAGTATTAGTATATTAGCTATCTCTATTTTAACGGCTTGCCAACATCAGAGTGAAAACACTTCTGCAACAAGTTCTGAAGCAATTGCTTCAAGTACTAGTTCAACTTTTTCTACATCGGAAGAGAAGAAACCTGATTACACCCTATATAATCCTGTTCTTAAAGAATATGCCAAAGTATTAGATGGTTCGTCAACTTCACATACAGAGATCAATTCAAAAGCAAACTTAAAAAACACTTATCCTAAAGAATATTCTGGATTACAGTATAGCTTGTATGATTTAGACCAAGACGGTACGGACGAACTTTTGATTGCCCTAAAAATGGATTCTAACTATTACGATTTATTAGATATTCGAACTCTTAAAAATGGTGAAGTTATTCGACTGACCAATGCAGAAAACAATCTGGACTTTATTGGAGAGCGAGTACATTTTAATCCTTTAGAAAATGGTTATTTTCAATTATCTACCCGAGTATCTACTAATCAAATCCAACTTAAACTATACAAGTTGAATCAGGATGGAACACTGTTAGAACTAGTCATTGAATCAGATACAGAAGAGGGACTGGGGACAAAACCACCTTCCCTTGACATAAGATCTTTCTTTTGGAAATCTGTCACAAGTCTCATAAATGGAGAAACAAGCCTTCCGTCAGAAAGTAAAGGGATGGATATTACTGCAATTCAAAATGGAGATTTTTCTAGTGTCGCAGGCACTTGGAGGAATCGTACAGGTATTGAATTCACCTTTGACAAAAATGGTTTAGTAAGTGATCATTCCAAGATTTCAATTGAACATGCTAAGGAAATTGACCACTATCTCAAGGCAAGTTCTGTTTCTAAAGATGGAGGTGCTGGTGCAGCTATTGCCTTTTTACCAGCAGGAATCCCTATAACCATGTCTGTCACCTCTTCTTCAGATAATGGCTATACTGACTCGTCTGATATTACACAAGACCGCTTATGGTTTGGACACCAACTTATCAATGGTAGTACCGAGGGATTTTTTTACAAGGTAGAATAGTTTTAATAGACTTACAAATTTATCAATAAGAATGTCGGAAAATTTTCTGATATTCTTATTTTTTTGACTTCCTTTTCGAATAGATAAGTAAGAGGAAACAGAAAGGAGTTTGCTTTATGTATCTACCAATTTTTTATCCGTGGTTTACTAAATTATTTTTCAAATAAAATTTGATTTAGTTGTTTATTTTCGAATTGTTTTTCGAATAGATAAGTAAGAGGAAAAAAGAAAGGAATAAAATAATGAAAGAACATTACTATGGATTTGTTGAGCTAACTTCGGAAGAATTGACCGATATTCAAGGTGGAGAAAGTTGGGTGAAGACCCTTGCAGATTGGTACATTGGATTTCGTAGAGGTTTTGGTTTTTAGGAGGATAAGAGATGAATGAAATGAATGATAAGTATACTATTGAAGTATTAAAGGAGAGCGACTTAGCTTTGCTGGTGGGTGGTAGCAAGGAAAGTTATCAACGGGGTCTAATTACAGGTCTATTGTTACGCGGTATATTTATTGGAACCCCATTTTTTAGAAGATAAGATTTAGAAAAAATAGAACAAGAGGAGAAAAAAGATGACAAATTTTGACAAAATGGAACAGAACTTTGTAGCTCTTACAGAAGAAGAGTTGATGGATGTGGATGGGGGAGCATTGCCTCTTGTAATCGCCGGAGTGTCTATCTGGAAGATAGGTGCAGCAGTAGCAGGTGGAGCAGCAGCGCTTTTTGCAGGAGGAGCAGCTTTAGGGTATTATGCGAATAGACCATAATCTGATTGTAGTCAGAGAGGCATTTCTATGTTTTTAAAAAAAGAAGTGATATTATTAGGGGTATTGTTATCGCTACGTATTATTTTTACTATCGTTCAAATTTTAATTGACTATAAAATATTATCAGGACAGTATAGTGTAAATTTTATGGATATTTCAGAAGTATTTACTTATCCAATACTCATTTTAATCATTTACATAGCAATAAAATATAATACAAAGGAGTAATGACGAATATGAACTTAGAACAATTTTATCAATTATCTGACGATGAATTAGTGGGAACAAAAGGTGGTTTTGGTCTTGCGGAAGCAGTTGGGATTGCAGGAGTACTGAATGCTGCTGTACAAATTTTTAATGCTGGTTACAAATTTGGTTCAGATTTTGCTCGTCGTGGGCGTTAGATAATGAACAGTCACAACCTTAATCTCAATACATTGTTACCTAAACTAGCCACGATATGTCCTTTATTGGGAATAACCCTTAATGTTGCGCTTCATGTGATTCGTACAGGTTCGTTAGTATCCTTTAATTGGCAATGGACTTTGGTTGGTTTGCTTTTCTCAGCATATTTTGGTATTTTTCGCAAAGATTTGTCAAAAAATAATCAAAACTATAAATGAAGAACATGAATCAAAAGGATTTTGTGTATATGAATGGTAGCGTTTTTCCGCCATTCTTGTCAGGTAAATAGGAGCTTTCTATGAAAACATTTTTATTAGGCTTTGCTGAGGGTTATTTTACCGTATCGCTCATAATCTACATCGCAACGTATTTGATGTTAAAAAATCCGATCAATGCCTTATTTTATCCAGAAATTTACCCCGTTTTATTTGGGCTCTTTTATCTAGGGTATAAGGTCAATAAAAAGTAAGTAGAGTGAGCAGTTAAGAATGACTTGTTAGTCTGCGCTGAAAATAGCTAGGCTAGGATCTAAGGATGCATCACATTGGAGTTTAATATGAAATTTGTTAAATCAATACTGAAAGTTTGGCCTGAAATCATGGTATTACTTAGTTCGATGTCCTATATAATCATTAGATTAGTAGCTGACATAAATAAAGTATCTTTACCTACTTGGTTTGATAGTTTCAATATACCAACGATTGCATTATTTATGATGGTCTTCATTCTTTTATACAGAAGTAAAGAAAAAAAGAATGGATAAATTTGAGGTAGTAGACGTTCTATAGGGAATAGGTGTCTTATAGTAACGAATCAAAAAAAGGAGTAACTATGAATCGTAATTTAGAACGGTGTTATCTATTCTGACTAGGAATAGATTATACCAGAGGTGGCTTAGAAATAGCAGGGACATTAAAAATTGAAGTAACTTTAAATAGGATGTCGTAAAGGTTACTATCAATGATTTATTTGTCCCAAGCTTGCCTAGGGTGTCAGAAAAAAATCATTTTCCTTTCAATAGCATATTTTTAGTAGGTAAGACGTTTGTTCTGCCTATTTTTTGCCAAAAAAGTGTATTTGAGCTGTTTATTTGGAGTTTTACATGTATTTTTTGATAAAATTTGATAAAATAGGTATAGAAATTAGGAGAGTTGAAGAAAAGAAATGAAGAAGGTTTTAAGATATTTTTTAGTATTTATTTTTCTATTTTTGATGAATATTTTCATCTTTAAGATACTAGCAACTCTGGGATTTCAGCTGAGAATGAGTGAAAAGAGTTATATTGTACCACCGCTGTTTTTGATTATCGTTTTGTACATGATTGACAAAAGAATTAGGAAGAAAAAGAAATCTTTGTAATCAACTTAAGGAGTATTACTATGGATGAGTTGAAACGTGAAATTGGTTATAAAATCAAAACTATTAGGCGATCTTGTGGAAAAACTCAGATAGATATTTGTGGTGATGAATCAGAGTTGACGATTCGTCAGCTAGCACGTATTGAAAATGGGCAAGCTTTAGCAACACTTCCTAAATTATTATTGATTGCGGATAAACTTGGAGTATCATTACAGAATATTGTGGATGTTAAGGTTATAGAGATTCCAAAAGGATTCCTAAAACTCAAAGATGAGCTGATTCATTCTCAAACCTATGCTGATAAGGGAAGAATCGAACGAAAAGAAGCTATACTTGAGGAAATATATGAAAACTATTATGAGAATTTGCCTGAGGAAGAGCAGTTAATTGTGGATGTGACACAAGCTCGTTTTGATATTTATGGTAGTTCAGATGTGACCTACGGTTTAGGGTTAGTGGAAGAATATTTCCAGCAGTTATTAAAAAAGAAATATTTTTCTGTAAATGATTTGTTGATTATTGAATTGTATTTCTTTTGTTGTGCTATGGGATTAGAAGATAAAGAACATTTTGAGGAGTTAGCTCAAAAAGTATTGCTATGTTCAGAATATGAAGATAAGGCTAGCCTAGCTCAGATGGAAAAAGTTCTTCTGAGCCTATTTATCCAAATTCAGACAGAAGATAGTCTGATATATATTCAAACATTTGAGAAAATTATTGCTAAAACAAGACATGTTTTTTACCGACCTCATCTATTTTTGCTAAAGGCAAAATATGCTTTATTTGTAGACAAGAATATTTTAGAGGCAGAAAGTTTCTATGAAAAGGCAATTTCTCTAGCAGAATTGCTAGATGATCAGATATTAGTTCAGAGAATCTTAGAAGAAAAACAAATAGATTTCCCAACAACCTGACTTCTAAGTCATGTTGTTTTTTCATGTTTTTGTTATACTAAGCCTATAAAGAAAACGCTCTCAAAAAGAAAGGAGGTTTATTATGGTTGGAACGTTATTTGTCCCTTTAAGTATAAGAGTTTGGTTCTATCTATAATATCAGGTAGAGATTAATGGAATAAAGTATTCTTATATTGGATTAAAGGAATGTTTTAATAGGTTTCCTACATTAGTATAGAGGATGAAACTCAATTTTCAATGATATAAAAGAGTGATTTGGAGATTGTGAGGGTTGAGTATGTTTATTTATGATGTAGGAAGTGTAAACTAAAAAGGAGGTAGTAATCGTATAAAAGTTAAATAGACATTATCTTTTATTGAGTCTTAGTGATATAAAAGTAATTTGATAATCTAGGAAAATGTAGTAGTAATTTATTTATTATAGATATGTTAATAAAAGTAGTATAAAATATAGACGAACATTTGAAGAGAGTTAGGAATACAACATGTGCGAATTAACTCTCAATAAAACATACATAATATACAAAAGGAGTACACTAAAATGAAATCTAAAAGAATGGAATTTCATAATAAATTTCTCATTGTTTCAGCAATGTTAGCAGTCATTAGTTGGTTAAGCTTAGGTGTTGTTTCTTTTCCTATGTTGGCTGGGACATTAGGAATTTCGACAAAAGCTGCTGCTACTGTAGTCAATTTGATTAGTGCTTATAGTACAGTTACAGCAGTAATTTCAATTGTAGGTGCAATCACAGGAGTAGGTTCTATTGGTTCGGGTATTGCAGCAACAGTTCTTTATATATTGAAAAAGAAGAGTGCTGCTCAAGCAGCTCTATGGTAGAACTAGATGAAAATACTTTCTAAAAAAGAATGTGAAAGTATTTTAGGTTATCTTAATTTTATTGGGATAACCCTTTTGTTTTTTGTTATCATAAGTTTGTCAATCTATTTTAAAAGCTATCTTCCTTTTCAAGGGAAATTATTTTTACTTTTTTTGGTAGTAGATTACGCTACTTTGAATCGTTATAATATGAAACTGCCTATCCAAAGTAAAAAAATAAATACTTTCTATATAAGGAAAAACTATATTTTTCTCTATCTTCTTGCCATTGTCAAGAAATATTATTCTTTCCAAATTTTACAATCATTCATTTATTTATTTATTTTGTATTTTCTAGATATTATTGGATATTTTTATTTATACATTACTCTTTGTTTGATAGTTATTCAAATTATTTCTTTAATTCTACCTAGTTTGTTTTCAATTATAAGTAAATTGTTCTTATTTTTATCTATAGGACTATTGTCTATAGAACAAGGACAAGTTGTAATTTATGTCATACTACTCAATTATTTTATTTTAGTCATGGGGATATTAGATAATCATGCGAGTAATTTCTATTTTAAAAGCAGTCGAATGAGCCAAAAAAGATTTCGTAGCAGTCTATTTATATTGCTTCGTTTTTGTTGGTTAAATAAAGGGTTAACTTTTTCTTTTATTTTGATTAGTATTCTTCTTTCCTATCTATTTTGGTATATGATGACGATGTTATCAATTGATGGTACAAAAATACCAATATTGTTTCTTTATACCTCAATATATATCACATTAATGGAGGCAATAATAGGGAATCATAAATCCTCAATTGGGGTAGATCTAGCTTTACTTCAATTATCTGCTCTTAATCATTCTAAAATGAATTTCTTTTTTAAGAATGCACAACTAATGATGTTGACGCATTTAATCTCTTTCTTACAATTTTCATTGTTGTTATGTTTGATTCCGGTGACAAGTTATAGTAATGATATAAAAAGTATTTTGTTGAATTTGTTATTGATTCCATTCAATTATTTTATAGCCTATGTCTATTATAAGAAAGCTCTATTTTTAATTAAAGGTACAATTAGTTTATTGAGATGGAGTTTTCTGGTTTTATATTGTTTTCTGATATTATTTGTAACTTTAGTAGGGGGCATTAGATGAGAAAAAGTGGTTTTCTGATTTACTATGTGTTATTTTGTACGGTCTGTTTTTCACTAGGTTTACTTTTAAGCTTTATATTAAAAAGTGAGACTTTTGCTACTATACCTCCGAAACTGGAATTACAATTTACATTGACAGTTTTACAGGCAAATTCTACAAATTTTTTGCTATATCTATTCTGTTTTCCGATTTCGCCCTTATTGCAACTTTTTGATTTGCTATCTTTAGGAATACAATTGGGTATATCTGGTCAGATGATTGGAATAGTAGCTACAATAAAAGGAATATTACCTCATGGTCTTATTGAAATACCGAATTTTATTTGGTATCAAGGTATGAGTCAGTATCTTTTATACCGATTATTGAAGGATAGGGGAATTGAAAATATACTTATTTATATAAAAAGTAATTTAAAATGGTATATCATTTCTTATATTTTATTAATTTTAGCAGCGTTGATAGAGGGAATTAAATTATGAAAATTGAAAATGAATCTAAAAGTTATGATAAATGTATACTGAAAAATATATCACTAGAGATTGATAAGGGAATTTACAGAGTTGAAGGAGAGAATGGTTCAGGAAAGAGCACCCTTCTACAACTTTTAGCTGGGCTAGAGACTTTTGATAGTGGTTTAAAGAATTGTGTCTCCAAAGATGTACTATACCTTGATACCAATCAGCTTGGGGTTATTCCATTTACTATAGAAGAAAATTTGCAGTTGTTGTGTGATTCTTTTCAAATCCATCTATCATTTGAGGATAAAGAACAAATTAATACTTTTTTTGATAATAAAATCGGAGATAACTATATGACAGCATCTACTGGAACAAAATTCAAATTAGGCTTATCCTTAATTTTTGCTAAAAATTGGGATTATATTTTTATTGATGAGACCTTATCAACAGTGGATGCAAGAAGTATTGATATGATTGCTAAACGCTTAATTTCCATGAAAGAAAGCTCTACTATTATATATGTATCTCATAATTTATTGAATCAAGAATTGATTAGCAAATCTCAAAGGATTTTAATAGAGGAAGGACGGGTTTATGAAATTTCAAACAAATAATAGTTTATACAAATTAATGAATCTGATTATTTATCTTTTTCTTTTATATTTGTTTATTGATTTACTGATGAAGTCGGGAATTTTAGATGAACAAATTGATAAATTATCTGAACTATCTAATCTTTTTACAATTAAAATAGAAACAATATTGACAGTGATTTCTGTTGTTTTCACATTTATAGCAACTCTTATTGAATATGGATTTTCTCTCTTTCTGATTACATTATTTTTTGATAAGGATAAGAGGAACTTTGGAGATATTCTTTTATCTAAAAATATAACCTTAAGTTTTAGCATTTTACTTTGTTACTTATTTAATCCATCGGATATAAAGTTTGCTTATTTCAGCATATTGACAGTATTACTAATTGGGATAACAAATTATGCGAGATTTAAAAATTTAAGATTGACAGTAGTATTTTCTGTACCATTTTTATTTAATGCTATAGTGTCTATTATAAATAGTTTTTAGAAATACTAAAATTTCTTTTCTTTACTTAATAATGACACGAAATCATTTCGGTTTTATTAACTTGGAATTCTTATATTTTCTAGGTAGAACGTTTGTTCTGCCTATTTTCTTATGGCTTCAAGCCAGTT